>CALMIT010000274.1 GCA_937864255.1 uncultured Saprospiraceae bacterium | reverse complement strand
AAGCATTTACTGGACAAGTCACGCTGCTTACTTTGATGGCCTTGAGCCTGGCGCACAAACGCGGTACCATTTCCGAATCGTACTATCACCGTTTGTTGGTAGAAATGGAAAATATTCCGCAAAAAGTTGAGCGGGTTTTGGAAAAAAATGCTCAAATCGAATATATCGCCGGAGAAATAAAAAAAGCCAGCAACGCACTTTATCTTGGCCGCGGATATAATTTCCCCGTAGCGCTGGAAGGCGCTTTGAAGTTGAAAGAAATTTCATACATACACGCCGAAGGTTATCCGGCCGCTGAAATGAAACACGGCCCAATCGCACTCATTGATGAAAATATGCCGGTGATTGTGATTTGCACCAATAAAAGCGCCTACGAAAAAATCGCAAGCAACGTGCAGGAAGTCAAAGCTCGCAAGGGAATTGTCATTGCCATTGTGACGGAAGGTGATAAGGAAATAAGCAAAATGGCTGATTACAGCATAGAAATTCCCGACACCGAAGAGCCGCTTACACCGCTTTTGTCGGTCATTCCTTTACAACTGCTTTCATATCATATTGCAGTGATGCGGGGTTGTGATGTGGATCAACCCAGAAACCTTGCAAAGTCTGTTACCGTAGAATAATTTTATAAATCATTTTTTGAAATATATCATGAAAGAAAAACACTTAATCGAATATAATTCCACAAAGGAAGAACTCATAATGCCCGAGTATGGCCGCCATGTGCAGGAAATGCTGCGTAATGCAAATAGCATAGAGGACCCCTCATACAGACAGGCTTATATTGAAAAAATTATAGGTCTGATGATGCAAATGGTACCGCAAAACAGGAGCATCGAAGACATTCGTGATAAAATGTGGAAACATGTTTTTCGAATCTGTGATTATAACTTGGACCTTGTGCCGCCAAGTGGCGTGGTGCCTACAAGAGAGAAGGCTAAAAAGAAACCGCCACACCCTGGCTACCCGGTTATTGAGCCTAAATTCAGACATTACGGACACAATGTTCAAGAACTGATTCGCAAAGCATTGGCAATGGAAGAAGGCGAGTTGCGCGATAGTTTTGTAGAAGTGATCGGCTCTTATATGAAACTGGCGTACAAAACCTGGAACAAGGAACACTACGTGAGCGACGATGTCATTATTGACGATATAAAAATCCTTTCTGACGGAAAACTAATTTTAGCGGAAAATGCAGAGTTGGATAATCTTGCCCAGGCAAACCGCAGAAAACAGCGCTCAAAAGAACGGGAAAGAGAAGATAATTCAAGAAAGCGCCCGCACCAGCAACATTCGGGTGGAAACAACAGAAAACGTTTTCATCCAAAGAAAAACAGGTGATTTTAAAACAAACTCGTTTTTAAAACTTTCAAACGGAAGTTTTTTCCATTCCGTTTTCGAAATTTTCCCTGCTTTGTTTTTCATACAACTCGGCGTAGTATCCTTTTTGAGCAATCAACTCGGCATGTGTGCCGGATTCAATAATTTGCCCGTCGTCAAGAACAATAATTTTATCAAATTCGAGCAAGCCGTAAATTCGATGGGTGATAATAATTGAAGTTTTGTCAGCAAGAGAGGAGTTCAGATAGCCCAAAATTTGTTTCTCCGTATTTGTATCTACGGCGCTCAGGCAATCATCCAAAATGACAATGTCCGGTTCTTTTATCAAAGCGCGCGCAATGCTCACCCTTTGTTTTTGTCCTCCTGAGAGTGTCACACCCCGTTCGCCTACTATGGTTTCAAAACCGGCGGGTAGTTCGGCGATGTCGTCATATACGGCCGCATATTTTGCAAATCTTTCAATTTCTTTTTGTTCCGCATCGGCTTTTCCAAAACTGATATTCCCGGAAACAGTGTCTGAAAAAAGGAAAACATCCTGCGGCACATAGCCCGCCCGTCTGCGCAAATGAGCCAGATCCATTTTTTTAATATCAACGCCATCTATCTTTATACTGCCCCCGGATACGTCATACATTCGTACTAACAAATCAGCCATCGAAGTTTTGCCCGAACCGGTGCGACCAATGATAGCCATTTTTTCACCTGCCTTTAGTTCAAAGTTAATTCCCTTGAGCGCTTGTATGCCGGTATCGGGATAAGTGAAACTTACATTTTCAAAATGAATATGACCTTTTAAAGGCGATGATGTACTTGCAGTTTGATTTTGAATAGCCGGAGAAGTTTGCAAAAATTCATTAATCCGCTTTTGAGAGGCGGCGGCCTGTTGTATGATTGAAGCCACCCAGCCTATGCTCGTCACCGGCCAGGTAAGCATATTTACATAAATAACAAATTCGGCAATATTGCCGGGCGTCAGTTCCCCACGGGCTACCTGCAAGCCGCCGACATACACCGTAATAATGGTGCTTGCGCCAATCAGCAAAAGCATCAAAGGAAAAAATAAAGCGTCAACCTTCGCCATGTCCATGGACTTTTCCTTATAAACCTCGCTTTCCGCTGCAAAAAATTTGCCCATCGGTTTTTCCTGTACGTAAGATTTTACAACCCGTATGCCCGAAAAAACTTCCTGCGCCAAACTATTGAGCCGGGCGAGTTGCTGCTGTATGATTTCACTTTTTTTATTAATCAGGTTACTGACGTAATAAATGGATAAAGAAAGTACCGGCAGTGGCGCCAGGCTATAAAGCGACAGTTCCACATTCACGCTAAACATGGAATAAATGACCATTACGAAAAGCGAGATTAGATTGATGCCATAAAGCACGGCCGGCCCCAGGTACATTCTTACCTTCGATACATCCTCGGTAATACGCGCCATCAAATCGCCCGTATTATTTTTTCTGTAAAAAGCCAAGTCAAGTTCTTCATATTTTGCAAAAATTTCTTTCCGCATATCGTACTCTATCAGGCGCGACATCACGATAATAGTCTGACGCATCAGGTACATAAACACACCCATCAACAGCGCCAGGCCAAGCACGATCAATCCGAATTGTAATAAAGCGGAACCCATTTCTCCCGCCTGTGCGTCGGTTATTGTAGCGCTACCACCTTGCTTTTGAAGCAAGTCCAGTTTTTCAACGACATAATCCAGCGCTTTTCGAATCACCTGTGGTTGCCAGGCTCTGAAATAATTGGACAGCGAGACAAAAAGGATTCCTCCCAGGAGGTGCCAGCGATAGCGGATAAAAAACTTATTGAGGTAAGCTAAGTGTGACAAAGGCTTTTCTTTTAAAAACTGAAAAGTATTAACTCCCGGCCCTGCTGATTGTTCCCGCGAAGGTAAGTTTTTCGTCTATTTAATCAGGCTCACATCGCCTTTGTACAATTTCTTTTTGCCGTCAATAAAACGGACGACGGCGTAATAAGCAAATACTGCCGGCTGCATCGGTTTGCCGCGGTAATTGCCGTCCCAGCCTAGCGTCTCAATATTTGGTTGGAAATGATAATTTTCAAAAACCAACTCGCCCCAGCGCGAATAAACCTGGAAAGTTTCCACTTCTTCCACGTTTGCCGAAGTGTAAACGGTGAAAAAATCATTCGCACCGTCGGCGTTCGGAGAAAAAGCTGAAGGGATATAAACGCTGTAATCATAATTCACGCGCAGTAAAATGTCGTCTTCGGCGAGGCAGCCGTTTTGATCCTGGATAACTGCTTTGTATTCAATATTTTGCAAAGGACGTGAAAAAGGTCGCAGACAATCGGAGCAATTCAGGAAATCAGCTGGCGACCATTCGATTTGCTCAAAAATGCCGACAATGCGGGGATTCAACCGCACGCTGTCTCCCAAATCCAGTTCCAAATCCGGACCGAGATTGATAGAAAGCGGAGCGGGTTCGTTCACACGAATATCTGCGTAAGCCAGGCAGCCATTGGCGTCCAGCGCCCAGAGGCGGTAATTGCCGGCAGCCAGATTTTCAAAATTTAAAATGTTTTCAAAACTTGCCGTGTCGGATTTTTCCCAACCAAAACGATATCCAGCCACGCCGCCGCCGACTTCCGCAATTTCAATGGTTCCGGTTTTTTCACCAAAACATCTTGCCGGCGTACTCAACAAATCAAACTGCAAAGGTGGCGGCGCATTTAAAAAAACGCTGTCCAACCATTGGCAATCCGCTGCGTCCGTCACCGTCAGAAAATAATTCCCTGGCGCCATGTTTTGAAGATTGTCTTTGTTTGCGCCATTGCTCCAAGCATAAACGAGCGGCGCCAAACCTCCCGCCACCCAGGCAGACAAGGCCGCATCATTTGAATCGTGACAGCGCACCGGATAGCCGTTGTAATCGGTTTCGATGGCAATTTCACCGGACACTTCGATGGGTGGCGGGAGGTTAAATTGAGCCACACCTGCGCAACCATTTTCGTCCCACACATTCACTCCGACCGTCGCCGCAGTTGTTCTGAAAATCGAAGAACTCGTTTCACCACCAGG
>CALMIT010000273.1 GCA_937864255.1 uncultured Saprospiraceae bacterium | reverse complement strand
CCGAGAGCGGCTCGTCGTGCTGCCCCGCTTCAAAGGACACGGCCACCGTGCGCACCGGAAAATTTGCATCCACAAAATAGTGCAAAGTGGTGCCTTTGATGCCCCGCAGCATCCCTTTCACGACGGGCGCGTGCAGTTGTGCGCCAATTTGCAGGCTCTCCGGGTCATCGTTGACGATGGCGAAAATCCCGCCGAAAGCGGAGGTGGTGTGCAAGTCCAGCACTATCATTTTTTCGGGCTGATAGGCTTCGATTTCGTCGTGTACGATTTCGAGGATTTCTTTCAGTTCGCGGTCTTCCGGCGGAAGATCTTCGTGGCGTGTGTCCAAAACGGACTTAATATGCGGCGCTTCCCACTGCCGGTTCAGGTCTTTTTCAATGAAGCGCATATTTCTTTCGAGCGCTTTTTTATTGCCGAGCAGACCTATCATTTTGCCTTTGAAAACAAAGCCCGGATTCACTTTCGGCTCCATTTCCAGCATTTTAAAAATCAGTTCAAGCGCCTGCACGCCGGCAGTTTCATTACCGTGCATACCGCCGAAACAGACGAGCAGCGGCCCGCGCTCCGTTCCTTCGTATTTGCCGATGATTCTGCCTGTTTGCATTTTTATACTCTTGTCAAAAATTGTTTTTTTAAATGCCGGTCAGATTTCCTGCACGATGATACCGTTTTTCATACGCGGCTCAAACCAGGTGGATTTGGGCGGCATGATTCGACCCATGTCGGCAATTTTCAAAAAATCATCCCAGCCCACCGGGTAGAGCAAAAATCCTACCCTGTTCTCGTTGCGCAGGACGATTTCGCGCACGCCTTCAATGCCTTTCGGACCCTCCATATATTTGATCCGGCTATCGTTGCGCTCGTCGGCAATGCCGAGGATGGGCGCCAGCACTTGTTCGTTGAGCATCGTGGCATCAAGCAGCACAGGCCTGCCTGCATATTTTTCCAGCACTTTTGCACGCCAGTTGAGCCGGTACCAACTGTGGTTAAAAAACAACACCAACTCGTGTTTTTTGGAAGGTTTGCCGGGGGCGCTCATCACTTCAATATCAAAAACCTGCGACAATTTTGCCATAAACATCGCGTCCGTGTTGTCATTCAATCCACGTACGATGCGGTTATAATCGAAAATTTCCAAGTCGGAAAAAGAGAAAAACGCCGTAAGAAAATAGCGGTATTTTTCAGGATCCGTGTCCTTTGATTTTTCGTACATCAGCGCCGAGGTGGAGGTGCGGTGATGCCCGTCGGCGATATAAGTTTTGGGAATTTTTTCGGCAAAAAGCCTTTTCAAGTGCGCTATGTCGGCGGCGTCTTCTACCTTCCAAAGGCGGTGGTGTTCTTCTTCAAATTCAAAATCAATCGAAAAAAAAGACGAGCCGGATTTTATATAATCTTCCATCCACTGCTCAATTTCATCCACTTTCGGATAGGTGAGCAGCACCGGTTTGACCACGGCATTGCGCCTGAAAAGCAGGTGCATTTGCACCTGTTCGAGCGCGGTGAGCGTATCTTCGTGTTTTAAAATATTGCCGTCCAGAAAATCCTGTACGTCGGAGGCGGCTATCAACCCCAGGTACCTGCGGCGGGGCGTCAGTATCTGGTAAATGTAAAAAGCGTCCGTATCGGTTTTGATAAAAAAACCGTCCTGCTTGTATGCCGGATAATCTTCTTTTACGGTAGAAAAAAAAGAATCCGGGGAGGCGATGAACTCCAGTTTCGGATAAACGGCTCTGAAAGGCTTAATGTGCATGTACTTGTTGGATTAGGACTGAGCGGCAAAGAAACTGATTTTTCAAAAAATATCGGCGGCGAATTTCAGGACTGCGGCTCTTGTTTCCTGGTTTTTTCGCAGGCGCCATCGCACTGTCCGTAAAGATTGAGCGAATGGTGGGTGATGTTGAATTTGAGCAGGTCGCCCATCATGTTTTTGATTTGCTGAATGCGCGGGTCGCAAAATTCGAGCACCTTGCCACAATCCACACAAATAAGGTGATCGTGCTGTTTGTAGCCGTATGATTTTTCATATTGCGCCAGGTTTTTGCCAAACTGGTGTTTTTTCACCAAATCGCAGGTGACGAGCAGTTCCAGCGTGTTGTACACGGTAGCGCGGCTGACGCGATAGTTGCGATTTTTCATGTGAATGTAAAGCGCCTCGGCGTCGAAGTGGTCGTTGCGGCGGTATATTTCCTCCAGGATGGCAAATCGTTCGGGAGTTTTGCGGTAAGCGTGCGTTTCCAGATGCGATGAAAAAATATTTTTCACCTCTTTGATAATTTCTTCCTCGTTTCTGTGCGTCATCTTGGGTGACAATTTTAATAAAAAACGTCTTTACTATCGTCTGAAACGGGTCGCCGCGCGCCGACAATCAAGCCCGAGCCGCCGTGTTTCGATACAATGGCAAAGTTAGTAGAAAACACGCGAGTGCGGGACAAAGTTGGGCTAAGTTTGTACTTAAACCCGAATCCGGCAAAAAACAGGCAGCGAACAAGGGCAGATTTGCCGGCGTTTTAAAAATCGGGGGCAAAATTTTTTCAAACCGCAATCCTTGCCTACTTTCGGGAGCGAATTGAAGCGCCGGTCAAAGGCAAACGATCATTTTTAAAAAATCCAAAAAACAAACGTCATGGGTATCCTGAATGATTTCAAAAGATTGCTTTTCGGAGCAAAATCCGTCACCAAATCTGCCGCCGACAAAGCCGTGGAAAGCGGTAAAGAAACAATGGATAAAGCCTCGCAACAAGCCGGCGAATGGGTGGACAAAACCAAAGACAAACTGGAAGATATCGGCGAAGATGTGATGGACAAAGCGGGCGATGCCTGGGAAAAACTCAAAGACGTAGCAGAAAATATTGGTGAAAAAGTGATAGATACCGGCAAAGATGCCGCTGACTCGGTCAAATCATCTGGCAGCGATCTGGCAGATAAGGCAGGGGAAAAACTCGATCAGACCCAGACTTTTGCAGAAAATATGGGCGATAAAGTGATGGATGATTCCGTAAAAATGACCGACAAAGCGGCAGAAAAAGCAGGCGAAGGTTGGGAAAAAACAAAGTCGGTAGCCGAAGAAATAGGCGGTAAAGTGATGGACGTGTCAGAAAGAGTGGGCGGAGAAGTGATCGAAAAAGCCGGCGACGTGTGGGAAAAAACTAAATCGCTCTCAGAAAATATCGGCGGAAAAATACTGGACAAAACTTCTGAGCTGGCAGATAAAGCAAAAGACGCCATCGAACACGCTCCCGAAACGATGGACAGCCTCATAGAAAAAGCAAACAAAGCCGTGGACAATCTGGAGCAAAAACTCAAAGAAAAAGCCGGCGACTGGGGCGAGGAAAAAGAGCCGACAACCCCGCACACTACCGGCGAAAGTCTCTTTGAAAAACACGACAGCTTTTTTGATAAGGCAAAAAAATATGCCGATGGCGACCACCACGCTTTCGACGCCAACCCGCCAAAAGCAAAAAATCCCGCCCCTAAAGCCGATGAAACCAGCGACGGCGTCATCAGCAACAATGAAGCTGAAAAATTGAATAATTTGCTCAGCACTCCGCCGGAAACCAAAAAGCCGGAGGGCAAAGGCAGCATCGGCGGATTTGAAGACGGGAATGGCGATGGCGACCACCTGATTGATGACGCCATCATTGATGAGGAATAAGCTCTGCTGCTTTTACAGAATCACAGCACAAAACATAGATCACAGACCACAACACCATGCCCAAATTATTTTTTTTCATTTTCATTTTGTTTTCGGCCTGCAAAAGCGAGCAGGCGGCTTCCGGCGATGCCGAATTGCCCAATACGCCGGAGGAAGTAGCGCGCGCCTGGCAGAAGTATATAGACGTCAACGAATTTGACAAAGCCAAAAAATTAAGCACACCCGCGGCCATCCTGGTCATAGAATCCATACAAAGTATCATGCTCGGCGAAGAGGACAGCCTCGAAATCATGCACACGGAATTTGTGACCATGACCTGCAAGGAAACCGACGACGACGCGGTCTGCTACTATGTGCTGCACGAAGAAGGCGAGCGCTTTCGCGACAGTTTTATACTGAAAAAAATAAACGGGCAATGGCTGGTGGACATCGTCGAAGACACGGCTACGCCCGAAGAAGAAATATTTGAAAATACTGATGAAGCGGCAGACAGCACCGGCTTCGATATTTGAAATATGATGAAAATCGGATTGTTTTTCGGGTCTTTTAATCCGGTGCATGTGGGGCACATGATTATCGCCAATTTTATGGCCACACATACGGACCTGGATCAGGTTTGGCTGGTCGTGTCGCCTCAAAATCCGCTCAAAAACAAATCCACGCTGGCCCGCGATTACGACCGACTGCACCTCGTACACCTCGCCGTCGGCGACAATCAACTGCTCAAAGCTAGCGACGTGGAGTTCAGCCTGCCCAAACCTTCCTACACCATTGACACGCTCGTTTTTTTAAAAGAAAAATATCCCGAAAAAAAATTTGTGCTGATCATGGGCGGCGACAATCTTGCCACCCTGCACAAATGGAAAAACTATGAAATCCTGCTGCGCGACTATCAAATTTATCTTTATAAACGCCCGAATAGTGAAAAAAGCGAGTGGGACACGCATCCGAACATCCATTATTTCGAAGCGCCCATGCTTGATATTTCGGCTACTTTCATCCGCGAATGTCTGAAAACGGGAAAATCGGTGCGTTACCTCGTACCCGATGCCGTTTTTCGATACCTCGAAGAAAGTCGTTTGTACCGCTGAAGCAATTCCGCGCTTTAAATTCTGCCCGCATTTCACGCTGCCGACAAATCATTCTTTCCCGTTTTTAAAGAAAAAGGACCAAACAATAATAACTTTGTCCGGCTTGTTTTGGAGCCACCGTTCGTTGTGTTTTTTTGAAAATGACTTTAAAAAATGAATAAAACGAAGATCCTGCTCATTTCCGCGATTTTGATTTTTTTTGCCGCCTCTGCCTCCGCGCAAAGCGTACAGGCAATCGGTCAATGGCGCTCTTACCTGCCTTACAACAAAGGCATATCTGTGAGCCAAAACGAAAAGTTCATTTTTTATGCGAGCGATTTTTCACTCTTGTCTATTGACAAATCGGACATGTCCGTACGACGGCTTTCAAAAGTGGAAGGACTGAGCGATGTGGGCATTTCGATTGTAAAACACAGTCCCGGCGGCGATGTACTTGTCATCGTCTATTCCAACGGAAACATTGACCTGATGAGCAGCGAAGCGTTGATCAATCTTCCTTTTTTAAAAAATACGGAAATACTCGGCGACCGTAAGATTTATAATGTTTCGTTTGCCGGGCCCGCGCGCGCTTTCATCAGCACCGGCTTCGGACTTTTGGAGTTGAATACCACAAATGCAACCTTTCTGAACGACGTACGCACTGGCACGCCGGTGTTTGATGTGGCTGTGTATGAGGGGTTTATTTATGCCGCTACCGGCGAGGGCATCTACCGCGCCGCCGACGCACCCGGCGTCAACTTGCAGGATTTTAGCAGCAACTGGGTGCTTTTGGGGAGCGGGGAAGGTTTTCCCGATGATTTCTCTTCCAGCGATTTGTTGGTTTACGACGACAAACTTTTTTTGAATATTGACAATCGCCTTTTTACCTATCAAAACGGCGCCCTCAATTTGTTTTATGAAGAGGCGGGGTATAAGATAAACTTCCTTTCATCCGAAGGCGCTCATTTGCTGCTGGGGCTTGATTGTCAATTGAGTTGCTGGACAGACAAAGTGATTGCTTTTGACGCTGCCGGCAATGCGACGATGCTGAGCCAGAATTGTACAAGCAGCAATTCCGCTTTCGCCGTCGAAGATGAAAAAGGGCAAATCTGGTTTGCAGATTTTGATAACCAGTTCAGAATGTTGCCCGCGATCAATGCTGCCGACTGCGCCTTTACTACTTTCGACGGGCCGCCTACCGGCAATATTTGGGACATGGATGTGAAAAACGGCGTACTCTGGCTTGCTACCGGCGGTTATTTGGAAAACAAAAAAAATTTTTACCCGCCCCCAAGGGTTTTTTTTTTCTAAAAAGGGGGGGGGGAAGAGTTTTATTAG
>CALMIT010000272.1 GCA_937864255.1 uncultured Saprospiraceae bacterium | reverse complement strand
TGGTTTAGTTCAGTCCCCGCCTTTTCATTATTATTGTATTGGTTCATCAGGTGCCGGTATGCTTGACGTTAAGGTTACTGTCACTGATCGTTCAGTATTACCACCTTATCCTGAATTTTCTCAAAAAACCGGACCCGATGGAGTTTATAGATTTAGGTTGCCAGCACACGGGAACTATCATGTGGAGTTTGAAAAAAGCAATTACAACTGGGGTTGTGGCATTAGTCCGATTGAATTTTATATACTGTATGATGCCTTGAAAGATAAAAAGCCATTCAAACATGCCTGGGAATATATTGCTGCCGATTTGAACGGAGATGGGCTGGTTTCAAGAAAAGATATGGTTTTCATACAAAAATTACTGATTAGTTTGGAAAAGGATGAAAAAATGCCTTTGCATGCGAATTGGGTTTTTGTTCATCCGGAAGATTACGTAGCAATAGAAAGTTTAAAGCTGATTCCCGGAGAGACTATGATCAGTTATCGCAATTCGATAGCGTATGAGGATGTAATCCATAATACGCAGGTTTATGAATTCCCTTGCGTCAAAGTAGGAGACTTTACAGGTGATTGTAATAATTGCAATGATGATGATACGCTAAGAAAACCCATGTGGTTTGTTTACACGGATTCAGCGCCCTTGATTCTGTCAGATCGTGCCTGGAGAGCGGGAGAATCATTCGATTTATGCTTCCGCGTGCAGGAAGAAATTAAAAGCTTTTATTTTCAGAGCGGAATTCGACTTAACCCCGATTTTTTTGAAATTTTGGATGTGTACACTCCAAATGAAAACAGGGAATATTTTTTCTCTAATGCCCTGGGGAAAGGAAAAATTAAAATTTCCTGGTCCGGAGAAGATTATGAAGAGAAAACATTTTCCAAAAATGAAAGCGTTTTCTGCGTGAAAGTGAAGGCGCTCCGGAGCGGCAGCACTTTGGACAATTTGATCGCTTTCGATGACGATATTCTTGAAAACGTCTGGATAAAAAATACAAACGAATTCAGCGCACTTTCCCTCAACCTGGCCGACGACGATAATGAAAATGTGTTTTCAAAAAATAATCCCGCCCTCATTACCAATCCCGTATCAGGTACTTTCCAATTAGAATTCGAAACCTTGACCGGGGAACCGGAAGCAGTTATTCTGCAAATTATGGATGCTAACGGCAACTTACTATTGCAACAGTCAGGCAATGCTACGGCAGGTGCTAATCGTTTTGAGAATTTGAATCTTGGACAGTTTTCCGGCTTGGCTTTTTATCGTATTACTTCCTCGTTAGGTATAATTACTTCCGGGAAATTGATGGTGCGATAAATAATATTTTATAACCAATCAAACCCACGCAGAGAGAAATTTCCCTCTGCGTGGAATTTTCCTTTTCCCATGATGCTTCAAAAAACCATCATTTTTTTTCTTTCCTTGTTTTTTGTTACCTCTTTGTGGTCTCAAAATGTGTATTACTTTGGAAAACCGGTTTTTAATGGCAATTTCTATCAAGAGGAATTTGGCTCTCTTAAAAAGGAAGATCCTTGCCAATGGGTAAAAATTGGAGATTTGCTTATAGAAAAGGATACAGTGTATCCTATTTCAGTATGGTCTTACACTAAAATTATTTCTCATAATAGTGGAAAGTATATTATTTCTGCGCCTGACCGTTTAGCTTTTTTAGATTTAAATACCCTGGAAACAAAAGTATTTAAAGAATTAACTTTTGAGCGAGATTATGAATATATTCATGATGTAGTATGCGATTCATCGGGATTGCTTCATTTGTTTGGAAATTCATATTATACTTATGACATAGAGACCAAAGAGTATAAGTTTATAGATACAATAGATGCTCCCTATTTACCAGAACCTGTCTTTAGAGTAGATTTTCATTTTCAGGGAGATTGGGTTGGAAATAAATATATATTTATTGAATACAGGGTTGGAGATTATAAAATTAAAGAACTGAATTTTGAGGATCATGGACTTTCCAAACATATATTGACTTTACCTGACTCTATGGAATCTATTGATTTCTTTTACACACTTCGGGAAGGCTGTAACCGCTATAAAAGTTTTTTCCATGAGTATAGACTCATTTTTGATTCCATTTCTAGAGACAACATAGGTGTTCAGGAATATCGGTATTGTATAGACTGGGAAGATCGCAGCATTACGCGTGTCTGTGATTTCGGTATTCAGCCAAACAGATTTTTTCGAGGGGTAGATAGCGACGGTACTACCTGTGGGCCTTTTGATCACTGCCCCTTTTACCTCGACCTGGATACGGCAGATGCTTCCGGCTTTTACGGTATGAATTACCGGACGGACACTTTTTGTACCCGCAAAACCCGGGTGATTCAAAACCCGCTGCTACAGGCGCAAAGCGGTCCGGTGGATTACATTCAAATATTTTTCTACGACGGCGACTTCGACAACCGGCTCCACGGGCGCGGTACCGAATACGTCTATCCGGCTCATTTTGATTCCCTCGTCAATGTGCAATGGCGAGCCGCATTGGGTAGCTGGAAAATCATCAATACCGGCGGCGCCTCATCTGCCGATTTTGAGCGCGCCCTGCGCAATATCGCTTATGAAAATAGCCGTGCAGAAGATTATACCAGCGGCAATCGCATACTCGCTTTTGTGCCCTGGTCCGGCGGCTTCTCCACCGATACGGCTTTCCTGCATTTGCCCCTTGCTTTTTTGGACTATCCGCCCTTTTTGGGCGCCGACACGTTCATCTGTTCCAACGGAGGATTATTGATCAACCTCCCATCAAATGTAGCATCGGCAACCTGGTCGGACGGTGAAATGGCGCTTATCAGGTATCTGACCACAGCGGGCAATTATAGCGTAACCGCGGTTGACAGATCGGGCTGTACTTTGCACGATACTTTGCAGATTGATCTGGCGCCTGCTTCCATGCGTTATGATACCCTGGTTGTTTGTCCAGGAGACTCCGCGCGCATTTTTGGAGAATGGAAAACGCAATCCGCTACATATCAAAAGCTTTTTACCAACCAGTACGGCTGTGATTCTTTACAATTTTATACGTTGGAAAATTATCCGCCCTTTGATGTAAGTTTTGAAACCAAAGCCAGTTGCAAAAATCAACCGACCGGAGCCATAAAACTGCTGCCCGATGTTGGCGTCGCACAAATAGTTTGGAGTGATCTGCCTTCTGGCGAATTGGAAAGAACAGCGCTTTCGCCGGGTACTTACAGTTGCACGCTCACCAATTTTCAGGGTTGTAAAACGCAATTAAACATCGAAGTCAGCGAATTTCCGCAAACGGACTACCTGATTACCCCCGACACTACCATTTTTGAAGGACAGCAAATACAGTTGTTTTTTGATTTTCAAAACGGCAGCCCTGCATCCGTCAGTTGGCAACCCGGCGAGGGATTGAGCTGTACGGACTGTCTCCGGCCGCTCGCCATGCCGGAAACTTCAACACTTTACACCGTCGAAGCGACGGATGAAAACGGCTGCATTTTCACCGCCCAAACGCAGATTTCCCTGCGGCGCGATTTTTCATTTTATGTTCCGAGCGCTTTCACGCCAAATGGCGATTTTAATAATGACGTGTTGACGGTTTACGGAATCACAGGTTCGCAGGTGGTGGAGTTTAAAATTTACGACACCTGGGGCGAACTTTTATTTGAAAAAACTGACTTCCCGGTCAACGACGAAGCCGCAGGTTGGAACGGAGAATTTCGGGGCAAAGCACTCAATCAAAATGTTTTTGTGTGGAAAGCCCGCGTCCGCTATCCCGACGGCAGCGAAGAAACCCGGCGGGGCGACGTCCTGTTGATTCGGTAATTTGAACGCTGCTTCTTTCGGTTGAAGTTTGCGGGGTTTTCTTACCTTTGCCGCGAATTTTAAAATCATGCAACACGCCTGCCTGCATTTTTATTATTAGCGTCGCTATCCTCCCGCATTTTGCGGCCACTTTTTGCATCGGCAAAAACCACCCATCAGCACATTAGCAAACCAATACATTAAAAAATCATGCTGGATAAATTAAAAGCCATAGAGGATAAGTACCTGCATATCGAAGAACAACTGGCTGATCCGCAACTCATAGCGGATATGGACAAATGGTCCAAACTGAATAAAGAATATAAAAGTCTCGGCGAAATTGTGGAGGCTTATCGCCAATATAAAAATCTGGTCAGCAACATCGAAACCGCCCGTGCCATGCTCGGCGAATCCGATCCCGAAATGCGCCAGATGGCACAGGAAGAACTTGGCAGCTTGCTGCCGCAGGAAGAAAAAATGGAAGAGCAATTGCGCTTCCTGCTCATCCCGAAAGACCCGGAGGATAGCAAGGATGTGATTTTTGAAATCCGCGCCGGTACGGGAGGCGACGAGGCTGCCATTTTTGCGGGCGATTTGCTGCGCATGTACAACAAATATTTCGAGCAGCAAGGCTGGAAAACCGAAGTCTTGTCGGAAAACGAAGGCACGGTGGGCGGCTACAAAGAGATTATCCTGGAAATTTCGGGCGATAATGTGTACGGCAAACTCAAATTTGAATCGGGCGCACACCGCGTACAGCGCATTCCAAAAACGGAATCGCAGGGGCGCGTACACACCTCTGCCGCTACGGTGGCGGTCATCCCGAAACTGGAGCCGGAAGACATCAACATCCGCCGCGAAGATTTGAAAATAGACGTGTACCGCGCCAGCGGCGCCGGCGGTCAGCACGTCAACCGTACCGAATCGGCGGTGCGCATCACGCACCTTCCCACGGGTATCGTGTCCGAATGTCAGGAAGGACGCTCACAAATCAAAAACCGCGAAATCGCCATGACGCGACTGGTGCAAAGAATCCACGACGCTCAGCGGGCGGAGCAGGCTTCGAGTCTGGCGGCGCAGCGCAAATCGCTGGTAGGCTCAGGCGACCGCTCCGAAAAAATCCGCACGTACAATTCCCCGCAAACCCGCGTGACCGATCACCGCCTCGAAGGCGACGCTAAAAATTATAACCTGGATAAAGTAGTGGAAGGCGATCTGAATGAAATCATTGACTCCTTGCTGCTCTATGAAAATGCGGAAAAACTGAAGGCGGCAGTGGAGTGAGTATGCTTTTTTGAATTGCCAGGCCTTTAAAGGCCTGGCAATTCAAATTTTAATGAAAGGGCTTTAGCCCAACTATTTTCAGAAATCAATAATCCTCAATTTTCACTTCCAGCCGCTGATTGACCAGGTGTTCTTCCCAGTTGCAATCAAATTCGTTTTGGCAGGTGTTGAGCGGCTGTGTTTCCCCGTAGCCCCGGCTGGTGACTCTGTCCTGGGCGATTCCCTTTTTTAATAAATAGGCGGCGGCGGCTTCGGCGCGGTAGCGCGAGGGCGTCTGGTTGTTTTTATCGTCGCCAATTTTTTCGGTGTGCCCGCCAATTTCGATTTTGAAATCGGGGTATTGCTGCATCAGCGCCACAAGTTTATCCAATTCCTTGGCCACTGCATCCGTCACCACGTATTCTTCGATGTCGTATTTTATATTTTCCAAAATAAAAGTCTGCTCCAGGTTCAATTTGCCTGTGCCGGCAAAAGTTTTGAAGCTCGCCATACCCGGCTTTTCGATATTCGTTTTTGCGATGCGGGGTTTGGCAGAAGTGAACAGCCGTCCGGCTTCCGCCGAATCTTTGGCGGGGTGCATTTGCTCCGTTTTCGTTTCTTCTTGCGGGGGTGGCGCGCTATTTTTTTCGCCGGATTGCGGCGTATTTTCTTTTATCTCCGGCGCAGCTACGGGAGGTTTCGAAACCGGATCGGATGGCAAAACCGGCGTTTCGTCGCTGGTTTTTTCGGACGTAGGCGGAGGGAGTTTTTCGGGCATTTTCGCCGCGGTTTCTTCAAACATATTTTGCAACTGCGAATGATCTATCGCACGGCTATTTTCTATGACATCGTTCTGATTTTCAGGTTGTTGTACTTCCGGTTTTTCTTCTGCTATAATTGCATCCGGCGAAGTTTTTTCTACGGGAGCGGGCGTTTCTATTGTCGGCGTATCCTTTACTGTTTCGGCAGAAATTTCTTTTTCAGAAGCAATATTTTGAA
>CALMIT010000271.1 GCA_937864255.1 uncultured Saprospiraceae bacterium | reverse complement strand
GCACTGGAAAGGAAAGGTGAAAAATATGGGCTCGCTCGCCAGCCAGTTGATCAAACAGTTGGAAGAATTGAAAAACCGCCCCGACGGGCTTACCGGCGTACCTTCCGGCTTTACAGAACTTGACCGCCTCACCAGCGGCTGGCAAAAATCCGACCTCATTGTACTCGCCGCCCGGCCGGGTATGGGTAAGACCAGTTTCGTACTCACGCTGGCAAAAAATGCCGCTTTGGATTTTGGCAAAGGCGTGGTCGTTTTTTCGCTGGAGATGTCGAGCGTACAGTTGGTGCAGCGTCTGGTTTCGATGGAAGCCGAGGTGAGCAGTTCCAAACTCCGCAACGGCAAACTGGAGGCTTACGAATGGCAGCAAATCAACCAGGCAATCGAGCGTATGAGCGACGCGCCGATTTACATTGACGACACGGCGGGTATCAATATTTTTGAGTTGCGCGCCAAGTGCCGCCGCCTCAAAAAACAGCACGACATTCAATTGGTCATCATTGATTATTTGCAATTGATGAGCGGCGGGCAGGACAATCACCGTGGCAACCGCGAGCAGGAAATCAGCTCGATTTCCCGCGCTTTGAAAGGACTGGCAAAGGAATTGGGCGTACCGGTGATCGCGCTTTCGCAGCTCAGCCGCCAGGTGGAAGTGCGCGGCGGCAGCAAACGCCCGCAACTTTCCGACCTCCGCGAGTCCGGCGCCATCGAGCAGGACGCCGACATTGTGAGCTTCATTTACCGCCCCGAATATTACCAGATTGATGAAGATGAAAACGGCAACTCGCTCAAAGGCATCGCCGAGATCATCGTAGCCAAACACAGAAACGGCGCGTTGGACACAGTCAAGCTCAAATTCAAAAACGAGTTTGCCAAATTTTCTGATCTGGAAGACCCGAATTTTGCCAATTTCGGACCCGACCCGGGCGCGAGTTCTACCATTATCACGCGTCCTTCGCGTATGAACGACGACGAGGATATTCCTTTCTGATGTTTATTTTTTAAAAATGGAAATAAAAAACCTGGCGCAAACCGATTTGGATTCCATCGTCGCATGTTTTCTAAATGCTTTCTCGGAATATTTCATCCAACTGCCCACCGAAACGAGCTACTGGGCAGGCCGTTTCCAGCTCGCGCGGGTGGATTACAGTTTGTCTTTCGGCGTTTTTGAAAATGAAAAACTGGTCGCATTCATCATGAATGGAATTGACCGGCACGATGGAAAACTGACTGCTTTCAATACGGGCACGGGCGTAATTTCCGAATACAGAAACCGGCAGTTGGTGGATAAAATGTACGCTTTTGCTTTGCCTTTTTTCAAAGAAAGAGGCATCGAAAAATGTGTGCTCGAAGTAGTGCAAAAAAACGACCGCGCCATCCGCGTTTACGAGAGAATCGGCTTTGAAAAAACGCGCGATTATTGGTGTTTCAGAGGCGAAATAAAATCGGAGAGTCCGGGCGTGGAAGCGCGGGAGATCAGCTTTGAAGCAACGAAAAATTTTTCCAATCCCAACAGTTATTTTTATTCTTGGGACAATCAGGATCGCGCCATTGAACTTTCCCGCGAAGACTGCCGCTTTTATGAAGTTTTTGATGAAAAGGCTGAAAAAATCGGCTTTTTTATTTTCAACCCGCGCTTGTCTTTTTTAGCCCAGTTTGAAATTTTTGATACAAACAAGCCCGAAAACTGGCAAAAACTCTTCGCCGGCGCGAGGCAGGTGGGCGGCACTGTCAAAATCAATAATGTAGATGCGCGTCGCCAGGATTTGATTTCTGCAATTATTGCCGCAGGTTTGGAAAATCACATCAATCAATATGAAATGGAAATGAGCATTTAGCCTCGAAAAAAAAGCAGCTTCCGGGTTTTCAAAACCCGGAAGCTGCTTTTTTGAGGAAAATACGCGGTTGAAATTTGAAAACTAAGGTCTCACATCGCCCACCGGCTTGTAATCATTTTTCAGTTTTTCATGCAAAAAGTTGGTCATTTTGGTGTACAAATGCAGACGCGTGTTGTCGCCATAAATGCCGTGATTGCGATTTGGATAAAAATAAGTGTCGAATTGTTTATTCGCGGAAATGAGCGCGTTTGCCATTTCCACCGTGTTTTGAAAATGTACGTTATCGTCGCCCATACCGTGCACCAGCAGGTAATTTCCTTTCAGTTGGTCGGCAAAATTGATGGGTGAATTTTCCCTGTAACCGTCAGGATTTTCTTCCTCGGTGCGCATGAAGCGCTCGGTGTAAATGGTGTCGTACCATTTCCAGTTGGTCACCGGCGCCACGGCGATACCGGCTTTGAAAGTGTCGTTGCCTTTGAGCAGCGCGAGCGTGGACATATAACCGCCGTAGCTCCAGCCAAAAATCCCGATCCTGTTCGGGTCGGCGAAAGGCAGACTGCCGAGGTATTTGGCGGCTTCGATCTGGTCTATGGTTTCGTAATGTCCGAGTTGCTGGTAAGTCATTTTTTTAAATTCTTCGCCACGTCCGCCCGTGCCGCGGTTGTCCACGCAGGCTACCAGAAAACCTTGCTGCGCCAGCATTTGAAACCACCAGTAATCCTGTCCTTTCCACTTGTCAATCACCTGCTGGCTGCCCGGCCCGCCGTACTGATACATAAAAACCGGGTATTTATTTTCAGGATTAAAATCTACCGGCTTGATCATCCAGCCGTTGAGCGACACGCTATCGGAGGTTTCAAAACTGAAAAATTCGACAGGCTGCACATTGTACGCTGCCTGGATTTCGGCGAGTTTTTTATTGTCCTCGATGACGCGGATCAAGTCGCCTTTGCGATTGTACACCGAGTATGCTGCCGGCGAATTGATGGTAGAAAAACTATTGACATAATAATCATAAGTGCTGCTGAAAATGGCGTCGTTCCAACCGGCTTTGGTACTCATTTTTTTGGTTTTCCCGGTGCTGATCTCGGTGGAATAAAGTTCGCGCTGCATCGGCGACACCTGTGCCGCCTGGTAATACACCTGCCCGTTTTTCTCGTCTATGCCGAGCAGTTTGGTCATCTCCCAGTTGCCTTTGGTGAGTTGGCGCACCAGTTTGCCTTTCAAATCGTACAGATAAATATGGCTGTAGCCGTCCATTTCACTCGTCCAGATAAATTCCCGTCCATTTTTTAAAAAAGTCAGGTTGTCAAAATTTTCCTCCGAGATGTAGCGGGCATTTTTTTCTTCAAAAAGTTTCACTGTTTTACCCGTTTTGGCATCAGCCAGCATAAATTCCAGGTGATTCTGGTGGCGGTTGAGTCGGTATACACAGAGATGCAGCGGGTCGGCAGTCCATTTGATGCGCGGGATGTATTGGTCAGTTTCGCCGCCTGTTTCCACCTGCGTGGTTTTGCCAGTTTCCAAATCATACACCCACACGGTGACGACGGAATTTACCTGACCCACTTTCGGATATTTAAAAATCACTTCGTCGGGGTACAACTCATTGTAATAATTGGTGAGGCGAAATTGCGGCACCTTACTTTCGTCAAACTTGTAAAAAGCAATCCGCTTGCCGTCGGGCGACCATTCAAAACCCCTCCAAAAAGAAAATTCTTCCTCGTAAACCCAATCCAGCGCGCCGTTGATGATTTTATTCATCTCGCCGTCCGTTGTGATTTGTTTGGTCTGGTTGGTTTTTAAATCCTTGAAATACAAGTTGTTATTCAACACGAAAGCCACTTTGTCGGCGGCGGGATTAAAAGTGGCGTACATCTGCTTATCGCCGTCATACAGTTTGCTCACCGATTTTCCGTCGTAAATAAAAAACTGCGATTTGGTGGAGTGCCGATAGATGGCTTCTTCCTCGGTGGTCAGCATAATTTTGGATTCGTCGGCGCTAAATTCATAGCTGTTTAAAGTGCCCGGATAAGCATTTTGGTCTTTAAAATCCGCGCCTTTAAAAATCGTTTTAGTCATTTTTCCGGTCGTCAGGTCGTATTGGTTGATTTGGTCGCTTTCGCGCAGCGTGTAATGTTTTCCATCATTTTGAAAAACAAAACCGGGGATGGATTTTGGGGTGAATTTGTAATTTTTCCAAATATCTTCCAGTGTTATCGGCTGCTGGGCCACGCTGCCCGAAACCAACACGAAGAGCAAAATCAAATTCAAAAAATATTTCATCGTCCATTTCATTTTTGTGAAGAATGCCCAAAAATATCCAAAAAATTTTGGCCGGTAATGTGCGCTTTCGCCCCGCCGTCACCTATCTTGCAACTTTGTGACGAAAAGCGACCTGCATTTTGAAAAAAACATTTTCCAATATCATTTTCGGTCGGCACCCGGTTTTGGATGCTATCGCAGCCGGCAAAACGATTGATAAAATACTGCTGCAAACGGGCACGCGCGGCGAGTTGGAAAAAGAAATCCGCCAGCTTAGTCGCACGCACAATTTTGCCGTGCAGTTCGTGCCCAAAGAGCGGCTTTCCAAATTTGCTCCTGGCAATCATCAGGGTATCATCGCTTTCGTTTCCGAAATCCCGTTTTTTAAAATTGAAGACATCGTCCCCGGCATTTTTGAAAAAGGAGAAAATCCGCTCATTCTGATTTTGGAGGGCGTGACCGACGTGCGCAATTTCGGCGCTATCGCCCGTTCGGCGGAAGTTTGCGGCGCACACGCCATCGTAATCCCTACGAAAGGCAGCGCACAAATCAACGCCGACGCCGTCAAAACCTCGGCAGGCGCTTTGATGAAAATTCCGGTTTGCAAGGAACCCAGCCTCGTCAAAACCATTGAGTACCTGCAACAATCCGGCATTCAAATACTGGCGAGCGACCTGCAATCGGGCAAAATGATTTATGATTTGGACTTTACCACGCCCGTCGCCATCATCGTCGGCGCTGAAGACGAAGGCGTGAGCCGCGCCTTGCTAAAAATGGCGGACGGCACTTTCATTATTCCGCAAAAAGGTACGACCGATTCGCTTAATGTGTCTGTTGCCACCGGTATCATGCTTTACGAAGCGCTTCGCCAGCGCGGTAGTTAAGATTTTTTCAAAAATCACTGCGTCTTTTTGGGAGTATAAAAAATTACACATTTTTGTATGTGAGAATTTTTTTATTGAAATCACCGTAAAATTTTTCAGCATGCGGCTGTTGTTTTTTGTATTAATATTGGTAAAAGTAAATTTGATATCTGCTCAGGAAAACGAGCATGCGGCTATCGAAGATTATTTGCAAAAAGAAAAGCTAAGTACTCAAAAAACCGAGCAGGGACTTTTTTACGTGGTGGAAAAAGCGGGAAACTCAAAACGTCCGAAACGCGGCGATTATGTGCTGGTACATTACGAAGGCAGCCTGCTGGACGGTACAAAATTCGATGAAACGGATAAGGGAGGATTTATTTTTCAGGTGGGCTATCGTCAGGTTATTCGTGCGCTGGATCAGGGCGTGCAGCTACTTGGTGAAAATGGCGAGATAAAACTGTTCGTTCCGGCTTTTCTGGGCTACGGCACGGTGGGTGTCGGTGAAGTCGTGCCGCCCGATGCGCCGCTGAAATATGAACTGGAACTGGAAAAAATCCTGGCTCCCGCTGAGTACGACCAATATATGCTCGATTTGGAAAAGAAGGAAAAAGAGGATTATGAAAAAGAAATGGCGCAACAACTAAAAAAAGACATTGAAAAAATCGAGGATTTTGCGAAAAAAAAGCAATTGAAGCCGGTCGCTGCAAAGTCAGGATTGCATTATGTCCTGACACGTCGTGGCAAAGGCAAGGCGATAGGAGAGGGGAGTCGGGTAACTGCCGTGTTTGAAAGTTATTTGCATGACGGGACGATGTTTGATTCCACCAAAAAAAGAGGCGAACCGTATCAATTTATTTTCGGAAAGGACAATTTAATCGAGGGCTGGGACGAAGGATTACTGCTTTTAAATGAGGGAAGCGAAGCCTGGTTGCTGGTGCCCTCGGGTCTGGCTTTTGGTCCCGAAGAAATTTTCGAAAACGGCATTCATATTCCGCCGCATTCGCCTTTGTTTTTTTACATAAAAATTTTGCGGGTTGAATAAGCCGGATTTTCTTTCCGGATTTTATAAATTTTTGACGACAGCCGT
>CALMIT010000270.1 GCA_937864255.1 uncultured Saprospiraceae bacterium | reverse complement strand
AAGCCCGTTTTTTCGTGTTCGAAAATGTCCGAATTGCCGGAAATGTTTGAACAAACAATCGGACAGCCCATCGCGCCCGCCTGCAAAAGTACATTCGGAAAACCCTCACGATAAGACGGATGCACCAGCAAATCCGCCGCGTGCATAAAATATTCCACCTCGTCCGACCAACTGATGTGAACGATGCCGGGGTGAGTTTGAATCGTTTGAATCAAATCTGCCGGCAGCGTTTCTTCGGGGCGCTCCTTTTCCAGCGGACCCAGCAGGAGCAGCCGCAAAGCCGGAAACTCTTTTTCCAAAATGAGAAAAGCGCGCAGCAATTCGCCGATACCTTTGTCCACCACCACGCGACCTACTGCCAGCAGCCATACCTGCCCCACCTCGCAGCCGATTTGATTTTTGATCCTTTCGAGTTTTTCGGGACTGATTTTTTCGGGTGAAAAGCGCTCCAGGTCTATCCCGTTGGAAGAGCCTTCACCGATCAGGTGCAGCTTTTCGGCGGCAGCCAGGCGATTTTTTAAAATAAAATCATACAGCGAACGGCTGTTTGGCAACACCTTTCCGGCAGCCCGGTAAGTCAGTTTTTCCATCCACATCAGCAGGCGGCGTTTGCTGCCGGCAGCAGTCATGAGCGGCATACCCGCTACGGTGTGCAGTCTGACCGGCACGCCGGCGATTTTTGCGGCAAGCATACCGAGCAGTCCGGCTTTCGGCGTGTGGCTGTGTACGATATCAGGTTTTTCCTTTCGGAAAATTTGTATCAGCGCAAAGAGGCATTTCAAATCCTGCCAGGGCGTGATGGCGCGGGTCATCGGCACGATGCGGTGCGGGCACTGCTCTGCGGCGACCACTTCCGCTCTTTCCCTGCCATTGGCGCTGATCATCAGCACTTCGAAACCCCGCTCGCGCATGTAACGCATTTGTCCCGTCAGCAATAATTTGAGCGAAATAGGCACGGTGGTTATGCGGATTAACTTGGGTTGGTCTTTGGTCTTTAGCACTTGATCTTTGGCAAGTAAACGACGAGTGATTTGAGTAACGAATATTGAATGATGAATACGGAATATTGAATGACGAGTGCGGAGTGACGATTGACGAATTTTTAAAAACAACACCCGTCTCCCTCTCTCTTTTCTTAAATCTACGAACTACCAGCTTTTTCCTTTCGGGGAGGCCCGGGAGGGGCTGTTCACTCAAAAATCTCTGAGACCAGGAGTTTGAAACCAGGCAGCAGGGGAGTGCCCACTTCATCGCCGGGTACGTAGGGGCGGTCGGCAACATACTTTCCATTTTCGCCGAGGCGGTAGATTTGCAAAAGTTCTTCCGCGATAAAAACGACCCAATATTCCTGCACGCCGTTTTCTTCGTACAATTCAAATTTGTGGCGCATTTCTTTGGTCGAATTGGCGGGAGAGAGGATTTCTACGACCAACTCGGGCGCACCGATACAACCACGATCGTCGAGTTTGGAAGTATCACAAATCACACTGATGTCGGGCTGAACGACGGTAGTAATTTGATTATTTTTAGCGCCTTTTTTAGAAAGCCTGACATCAAAGGGTGCTGAAAATACGCGGCATGGATAGTTTTTTAGAAACCAACTTATTTCCCGAAAAATATTTCCGCTGATATGCTGGTGGCGCACACTCGGCGCGGGCGACATTTTGAATATCCGCCCTTTTATCAGTTCCAGACGTTCCTCAAACTGCCAGCGCAGATAGTCGGCGTAGGTGTAGGTTTTTGACAAATCAAGTTGCTCAAGCGTGGTATTCATGTCTTTAGCTTTTGAAAACAAAAATAAGAAAGATAGTAGAGTTGAATGTAGAATAACGAATAAGGAATGTAGAATGAAGAATTTTCAAAAATGGTCTCTCTTTCTACGAACTACCAGCTATCATTCCCCTGCTTTCCATACCGTATTTATCCCGAAGTATTTGAAAATGCCGGATGATCTGTCGTAGCGCGATCATGTTTTTTTCAGGGTGCGTGGCGAGATTGTGCGGATGCCACCAGAAGTGATAATTTTTGCCGGTGGTGGCGGCTGCGGTCATCTCGTTTTTGATGCGGTTTATTTTTAAAATCTGCCCGCCGTATTTGTCGAATTTAGAGATGTAAGGCCGGAAAAAACGACTGGCCGGGATTTCAATCAAATTTGCTTTTGTTGCTCCGTTTTCCTCAAAAGCGGTGGTTTTTTGGAGCGGTACGTAATGATCTGCAAGCCGGCAAAATTTCTTGGTCATGCCTTCGTCGCCCGTGGCGGCACTTTTCCAAAACCAGATGTCGGGGTTGGTGCGTACGGCTGAGAATCCGGCTTGCCGGATCATTTCCGTAAGGTCGTCGCTGAATTGATTGCGGGGCAGTACGAGTGATTTTAAATGCAAGTCAAAATTTTCATTTGCAATGCCTTGTGCCGCTGCCAAATCCTGTCCGAAAGATCTTTGATCTGCTTCCGGCTCCAGGCAGTAGTAATGACTGAAAGTGTGACTGCCCAATTCCTGTCCGGGCGTGTCGAGGATTTGCCGGATCAGCGAGGGGGCGAAATGAAAGGGGTCTTCCTTTTCGTTTTTGCCCACCTGATTTTTTTCAAAAAGCCCGTAAGCATCCAGCTTCGGATTTTTATAAAGCGGTTTTTTATCCGGGAAAAACTGACGGATTTGCTCGCGGCTTTCGGCGAAAAGCATACCCACCGTCGCCCAGGTACAGCAGATATTTTCCTGCCTGAAAAGTTTTAAAATTTCCGGGATCAACGCCCGCGTGGTCAGAAAATACTTTCTGCCTTTTTCATCCAGCGGCGTGTGGTCGAATACGCCCCAATGAAGTTCAAAATCGAGCGAAAGGATAAACTGAGGCGGCATTATTCCCCGATTACTTTTTTGCCGTATTGGCTGTACGCCCAGTCTGCGTAAGCCAGCAGGACGAAGAAAAACAAAAACATGATCTGGGATTTTTGGCGGATAGCCAGCCCGAGATTGCCCGACACCTGCGCCAGCGCCACCGAGATACCCAGAAAAGCGATTAAGGAAAATTTGATGACCCAGTGGGAACTGATTAGAAAGCGAAGGAAACGGATCGAAAACAACTTGATGAATAAAAACAGATAAAGCAGGTTTTCAAAAGAAACGATCAAACCCAAAGCGCCCGGCGCATCAAAAAACAAAGGGCGAAACAAGAACGCGAAGAGTTTTTCAAGCTGGTTATAGTTGTTGATTTCGACGCTGGAGTCCGCTTTCCCCAATTCACTGCCGCGGTGTTGTATAAAGTTTTGAATGGTGTCCGAATCTGTTTCTTCTATCCGGGCATATTCTAAAAAAGTATCTGCTACGGGCGAAAGCACAAAAATAGTAACAATAATAAAAAGCGCTCTCTGCCAGCCTTTGATCCCTTTCGATGAAAAAAAGAAAGCGATCAACATTCCCAAAAGTAAAACCAGAAGGATGTGCGCCCGCACGTGGAAAACAATAACGGCGCCCAACATCATGAGCAGCCAGTTGCGGGAAAAACTTTGCAAGCCGTAAAAAAATAAGCCAAGCCCAAAAAAGATCACGGAGCCTTTTCCAAAGGAGGAAGACCAAAAATGAATATTGGGCAAAAAGAGCAAAAGCAAAATAATGTCGAACCCAAACAACTTGTGCCGGAACTCAATAAACTTCGTAATCGCCAGGTAAAAAAAGAAGAAGCCCAGGTAGCCCAGAAAAGAAAAACTGAGCATAACGGCTTCAAAACTAAAACCAAAAAAATGCACCAGCGGATACCCGATAAATTCGATAAAAAAAGTACCCACCCCGTAATGTCCGAGCCAGGTATAGCTCCGGTAAAAGGTTTCTACTTTTTGATAATAAGCGATGGCGTCAGAGCCTTCGGCTTTTGCATAGAGGTAATAGACGATGGTGAGCAGTACGTGATAGAAAAATAAAAAATTGAAAACGCGGGTCGGATGACACAGTTCCTGCCGGTATCGGGCGAGTACAAGCTGCGCCAGAAGAAAAGTAAAAACGAGGACAAAAACTGCCGAAATCAAACGCGGGTATGATTAAAACAATTCAAAATCGCCGAGGCTGTAAGCCCAGCGTTCAATATCTAAAAAATCTTTTTCCGCCACATTCAGGCTTTTGAAGGTAAGCACGGGGCCGATGTTTCGCGGCGGTAAAAACCACAACTTGTCCAGTACACTTTTCACCCGTGCGTCGGCCGGCGGCGCGATGCTGATAAAATCCGGTTTGAGTTGCTTTTTGATCATTTTAAAAGCCTGCCCGATAGGTTTTGCATTTTTACCAAAAGCCTCTACGATGCGCAATTCTTTACCGATGTGGTGATTTTTTAAATAGAAAATGATTAAAAAATTATCGCCACCCGCCGCCGAATACGTCCGCACCGGACAATCGGCATAGCGCCATTTCAAAAATGCGCTCGTTTTGCGGGTATAAATTTTTCCGGGAATAAGCGGCGTATCGTCCAGCCAGGACAGCCCGGATGTATTTTTAAAAAATCTTTCAATCTTAAAATCCTGCAAATCCAATCTCTCGCCGGTGGCGGGGTTTTTAGGAAAAAACTTATTCAGGATCAAGCGGACGGGTCGCTCCGGTTTCAACCGCACCGGAATTTTTCCTACTTCCGACCAGCCCATTTTCAAATAACCGGGTTTGCTTTTTTCATTCGGCGTATTGAAAATAAAATGGTCGCCATCGTTTTTGCAATCTTTCAAAAGTTGCAAAGTCAGTTTTTTAAAAATGCCCCTGCCCTGATAATCGGGATGCGTGGCTGTATCCACTGCGCGCAAAGCGCTGTATTGCTGCCCGTCCCGCTGCCATTGCCAGCGCATGAAAGCGCGCAGACCTATCAGCCGCCCTTCGTCTTCTGCCGCGATGACCGGAGAGGCGCCGAACGGGTTGTCGAGATGCTTCCACCGCCAAAACGCTTCCGATTTGGGCAGCAAGCTCTCACCCAGACTTTTTTTGAGCAATCCGATGATCTGAGGAATATCCTGTTCTGTGGCGGCGCGAACGGTCACTTTTGATCCTTCTTTTTTAAAATATCCAGGTAAACCGTTTCCAGTTCGCGCGCCATGCGCTCGATACTGAAAGCCGTTTCCACCCTGCGGCGGGCATTTGTACCTGTTTGCTTTCGCAAATTTTCATTTTTCAAAAGTTGCAAAAGCGGCTGAAGCAGCGCTGTGTAATCGTGGACAGGAGCGAGGAAGCCCTCTTCACCCGTGCGCACCACTTCACCGATTCCACCTGCTGTGGTACTAACTATCGGCAACCGCATGCTCATGGCTTCGAGCATTGCGATTGGCAGTCCTTCAAACTCGGAAGTCATCAGATAAACGTCCATCGCTGCGAGCCAGGGGCGCACTTCTTCCAGCCTGCCTGGGAAAATCGTTTTTTCTGCAATGCCGAGTTCGGTTGCCTGCTGGCGGAGCGCCTCGAAATGTGGCCCGTCGCCCACCAGGATAAAATATGCTTCGGGAAAATGTTCGCTGATTTTTTTTGCCAAATCCAGCCAGAGATGCAGGCGTTTCTGGTCGCGAAAAACGGCTACCGTGCCGACGACCGGCGCATTTCCGGGAATGGAAAGCGCTTTTTTGGCGCTGCTTTTATCATACCGTGCATCGT
>CALMIT010000269.1 GCA_937864255.1 uncultured Saprospiraceae bacterium | reverse complement strand
TTATCTTCTACCGTTACCATCTGGGTAGCGGTTCTTTGGTTTCCGCAATCATCGGTGAAAGTCCAGGTTCTTCTGATCGTATAATTAAACGGGCAGTTTCCATCAGTACGTTGCTCGTCAAAATTCATTTGCACCTGAGCATTTGCAGCGCAGGTAGTGACGGCGGTGACCGACGGAGCCGGCGGGACATTATTGCAAGCCGCTACCACTGAGGCGGGCGAAGGCGGATTTGTAATCGTTATTTCTCCGTCGTTGGCGTCTTTTACAGTTATTTCTATCAAAAAAGTATCACACATATTCAGACTTCCGCACACTTGCAACCATACATCTTCTTGTCCTTCCGAAAATCCCGTGTAGGTAATTTTGCCCTGGCTTTCTACGAATGTCACGCTGGCTTCGTCGGCTGCCTGTCCGTCCAGGTAAGTTTTTACAATATTTTGATAAGGGCGCGCCAAGCCTGACAAATCAAGCACTCTTTCGGCAGTTTCGCCGATGAAAATGGTGTCTTTTATATTAAAAAAAGTAGTCCGGTCAGAGCAGGTTACTTCCAGCGAAAGCGTGTCGGCGTAGCCGATAAAAGGATAATTAAGCTCGATGGGATAGGTGCCTGCTGGCACTTCCAGTTCTGTGCCTCTCGGTACGTTGATTACGTTGGGAGAAACAATCGTCAGCGCACCCGTTGGCTGATAAATAACGCGCAGATTGCCAATCGTATCCGCCGAATAAAAACCTGAAATTATCGGAACACCCGGCGGGCTTTGCCAACTGCCGCCCGGATTCCACTGGTTCATCATCTGTACCAATTCGGTTACGTTGCTAAAATTGCCTGAAAAATCGGTATCATTTACCGTCCACCGCTCCAGAAAATAAGGGCCGGCATTTCCAAAACCCGGCAGCACGAAGAGATTAAAAGAAACCGCAGAAGGCACAAAATCACATCCGCCGATATTGCCAGAGTAAGCCTGCCGGTTGAGGTACAACTGATAATTGGGCGAAACAGTCAGCGCCGTAGTATTAAAAGGCAGACACAATTTGGTCGTTTGTCCGCAAAAAGTATTTAATGAATCCGTTTCGGGCATATTGACCAGTTGTTTGTCGAAAGCGGTAATTCTTGCAATTACAGTTTCGCAAACGCTTTGATTGGCATTGCAGATTCTAAAACAATGCTGCTCAACGCCGTGTGCCAAACCCGAAAATTCGATTTTCAAAGGATTGGTATATCCCGACACGAGTTGCCAGTCCACGTATTGCGTACCCGATGTTTCGCAAGTATTTTCAATACTTGCCGGCACTACCTGCGAGAGGTAAATTTCAACCGTATCTTTTGTACCCACAAAAACGGGTCGCTTGATGGTATCCTGAACAGAATTTGTTGTAGTGAACCTGAAAAATGTTTCCCGGAACCCGTTATTGCCCAGGAGGCGTAGGGAATAGCAGCAATCACCGCCGGGCGCCAAGCCTTCGTAACGCAGTTTATAATAGCCGTCCTCTTTTGTCGCAACTCCTGCTGACCCCGCCAGACCATTTGTTTGAATCGTAATAGTTTTTCCAAGTCCGATTGTATCCAGTTTGTACACTTTGACGCCGCCTGCCGCCACAGTGAGGCTGACAGTATCTGCCAAAGTGCTTTGCGTTTTGATAATTTTATTGGGGACAGATGAAAAGGATAAGAGAAAGGAAAACAGGAAAAGCGTTAAGCCGGAGGCAATGAAATGTTTCAAGTTCATGGGACTCAGTTTGATTGGGATGTTAAAAAAATTAATGCGTAATATTTTGAATTATAAAATTCAAAATGTCAAAAGCCAAGCCAAAGTTACAATTTTCGCCAGTCAGTTTTTCATTAATTATCAGCACGCCGATGATTTTTTTCAGCTTTCGCTACAATCTTTCTTTTCGTTTTTTTTAATACGCAATACTATTAAATTTTTTTCAATATTTTTTTGAAGAAATATTGGATTTGAAATTTTTTGTTTTAATTTTGCCTCGTTGTTTTAATTTTTTGTTTTAAAAATACATACATAATATGATAAACGAAGATCGTCATCAATTAAATGAACGCTTTTGTGTCGCTTTTAAAATGCTTGAAGACCGCGGGCTGATTGTAAAAAATGACCGAAACGGCAAAGGAATAGGTGACGTAGCCGAAAGATTATTGAACAACCGGAGTTACGGGCATATTGTCCGCGCATTTTTAAGTCCTGATAATGAGCGGGTTATAAGCTATACGCAGGCGATGACATTTTGCCGCGAGTACGGTATAAATGAATCATGGATGTTGTACGGAGATGGGAATCCTTTTGGTACGGATTTGAAAAAATACTCCGGCGCTCAGAGTACGGAGCAACGAAATAATATCCTTTTTACTTCTGTGGAGGCATTTGCCGGCTCCGCGCTGAGCCTCGATAGCTTTACCCAAGAAAAGGGCAGTCTTTTCTCTATTCCAGGATTGGAAGGCAGCAGTATGGTAGCTTTTCCGGTCAGCGGTAATAGTATGGAGCCGATTATTCTCAACGGAGACATGGTCGTTTGTCGGGAAGTTTCCAATATCCAGGAAATCAGAGACAATGATATTTATGCAGTTAAAAACAACGGCACGGTTTGGATCAAATACGTTCAGCGAATTTTTAATCCGCGCGGACAGGTCAGCCGCCTGAAACTCATTTCCGCCAATCACCTCGAACACGATCCTTTTATCGAAGACGTGAATCAATATACCCGCATATATAAAGTAGTAAGAAAGATCAGCGAACTTTAGAAGTATCGGCTACGGCAGCGCCGGCTGATTTTACGGCGATGCCATAGTTTTGTGTTTCATTTTAATCCTGCTGTTTTTGATGTTCCCTTGCAGCATTTGGGTAAATGGCCCGAATGGCTGCGAACCTTCTCCCGGCCATTTTTGAGCCGGGATTTTTTTATTCCTGGTAATAAATGCGTTTTACTCGCTCGGCTATATTGGTGAAAATTTCATACGGAATAGTACCCATGCTGCTCGCGAGTTCGTCAACAGGCAACTCTTTTCCGAAGATAACAACCTCGTCGCCCGCTTTTGCATCCGGTATTTTTGTGACGTCCACCATCGTCATGTCCATACACACATTGCCGACGACAGGCGCCCGCTTTCCTCTCACCAGCGCAGAAAACTTGCCGTTTCCCGCTGCTCTCAACAGTCCGTCGGCATAACCGATGCTGATGGTTGCAATCTTTGCAGCCGAATTCAATTTTCCCATGCGTCCGTAACCCACTGTTTCGGTCGCAGCCAAAGTTTTTATTTGAGAAATAGTGGCTTTCAGCGTGAGTACGGTTTGAAGTTTCTTCTGAATTTTTGCCGGCATACTTGCCCCGTAAAGCCCGATACCCAGGCGTGCCATATCCATTTGAAATTGAGGAAAGCGTGCGATTCCGGCAGAATTAAGTATGTGTCTAAGTGGTTGATAACCAATTTCTTCACTTAATATTTTATACATTTTTTCAAACAGAGAAACCTGCGTGGCGGTAAAACTGTCATGAGCAGCATTTTCGCTGGCCGCCAGATGTGAAAAAATGGATTTTACAAAAATTCTGTTTTCGTTACGGAGCGCTATGCTCAATTTTTCAATTTCAGTTTCTTCAAATCCGAGGCGGTGCATTCCGGTGTCCAGTTTTATGTGGACGGGAAATTGTGAGACACTTTCCGGTAAAAAATTCAGAAAATCGGTCAATTGTTCAAAGCTGAAAATTTCAGGTTCCAGTTCATAGCGCAGCAAGGCGTCGAAGGTGGCTTCTTCGGCATTCAATACCATGATGGGCAAGCGGATGCCTGCTTTGCGTAGTTCCACGCCCTCGTCGGCGTAGGCTACGGAGAGATAATCTACGTTCTGAAACTCAAGCAATCTGGCAATTTCGGCACTGCCGCTGCCGTACCCGGACGCTTTGACCATCACCATCATTTTGACGCCCGGATTCAGTAGGTTGGCAAAAACGTTGAGGTTATTTTTGAGCGCATCAAGGTTGATTTCCAGGGTTGTTTTATGTACCTTCTGGGCAAGCAGGTTAGCTATTTTTTCAAAAGCAAACTGGCGCGCGCCTTTTAGTAAAATCGTTTCGTGGGAAAATTTTTGAAAGTCAAAATGCTCTAAAAAACCAGCCGTCGTTTCAAAGTAAAAACTTTCAATGGCGGCGGGCAATTTGGATTTTAAGACGGTCACCTCGCTGCCGATTCCGATAAATCTGGAAATCTTTTTTTCGATAATGAGTTTTCCGACGGCGGTATAAAGAGCCTCTTCCGTTTGTCCGCTTTGCAGGATGTCCGAAAGGATCAGGGTCTTTTTGGAATGCAAACTTTGCTGGTTGAGAAAATCAAGCGCGATGTGCAGCGAGTTCAAATCCGAATTATAAGCATCGTTGATAATCAGGCAATTATGCACGCCGCTTTTCATCTCAAGACGCATTTCTATTGGTTCGAGTGCGGCCATCCGGCGGTCAATGATTTCGGCGGGGTAGCCCAAAACCAGCATCAACGCCCAGCAATGAATAGCATTTTCGACAGAGGCTTTGTCAGAAAACGGAATGTCTATTTTGATTTTTTCGCCTCTAAAAATTGCATAAATCCTGCTTCTTTCCTTCCCCTTATGTGCGGTAAGTGGCTGAATTTCAGTGATTTTCAAATCAGCAGTTTCAAAAAAATCAGAGGACTGCGTAGTCCAAGCGAAGTGTTCCTTTTCGGGTAAAACGGACTTGATGGCTTTGAAAACGGAAGGATTGTCCGCACAAAAAATTAGCTTTTGGACAGCGTCAAATAGCTTAAGTTTTTCGAGCAATTTTTCATCGTCATTCTGAAAACTTTCGCTGTGCGCCGAGCCGATGTTGGTCAACAGCCCGATGTCGGCTCGGATTATCGCGGACAGATTTGCCATCTCGCCGGGACGCGAAATCCCCGCCTCAAAAATTGCCAACTCGTTATCCGGCTGCATCTGCCAGACGGAGAGCGGCACGCCAATTTGCGAGTTATAACTTTTCGGACTTCTGACGATTTTATAATCGGGGTTGAGCAGTTGAAACAGCCATTCTTTTACAATGGTCTTTCCATTGCTGCCCGTAATGCCGACAACCGGATAATGAAATTGGTTCCTGTGAAATGTTGCGAGTTTTTGTAAAGCCTTTATAGTATTTTTTACCTGTATGAAATTGGCTGCGGGGTATTTTTCCCCGCTTACTTTTTTTTCAACGATAAAATTTCTTACGCCGCGGTGGTAAAGCGTTTCGACGAAATGATGCCCGTCCTGGCGCGCGCCCTTTATTGCAAAAAACAGCGAGAATTCGGGAAAAATAACCTGGCGGCTATCGAGCAAAATATATTGTATGGCGCTTTCTGCGGGCGGATTTAAAAATGTACCTTCCACGATCTCGCAGACTTTTTCGATAGGGTAAGTCATAATTTCTGTCAATTGAATTCCAAAAGTAATTCATTTAATTTGCATCAAAAGAGAACGGGTAGTTCTTATAAAATTGCAGATAAAATTGAGTATTAATCAGGATTCGACAGCGCTGATCGTGCGCAATTTTGAGTTGGAGACAGACACAAGCACCGTCAACGAAGAGGAGTTGCTCAGGCTTTTGACCGAGCGGATTGCTTATATGATAGAACACAAACTTGATTTCTTACTAAGCCTTTTATACAGGCTTGACGTGGATGAGGGAAAGATCAATTTTGCATTGTCTCCGCTTGCGCCCGACCCGCCGGCTGTCGGTCTGGCAAAACTGGTAATGGAACGCCAACGCCAGCGCCTGGCTACCAAAGAAAAGTACCGGCAAAAAGATTCGGACGAGTGGGATTGGTAAAAGATTCAGGTTTTATAAACACAAGCGGGGCGGCTTTGCACAGCCGCCCCGCTTGTGTTTAGTATCGTACGATTAATATTTTCTTACCTTGATTTTTGCTTCCTGCGGAAGTGGATTTTGGCGTGAAATATTATTGAGTTGGATCAACTCCCACACGGTGTTGCCCGGAAATTTTTCAACGACGTCTATCAAAGACTCGCCTTTTTTTAATTGATAGGTAAAAGTTTCGGGCGGCGTTTTTTGCACTTTGCCGGATTTTTCGGTTTTAATCGGGTGTTTCGGGACGGTTTCCACAATTTTTATCTCGGGTGGCGGGATAGTTTCCGGTTTTGAATCCAGGCCGCCTTCGGTTACAAATCTTTTATACTCCCGCGGTTTGTACACCACGATTTCCTGGCCTTTGCTGAGTTTGTTGGTTTTCAGATTGTTCCAGGCTTTTACGCAATGCGCCGGACATCCGAAATAATCCGCTAATTTTTCCAGTTCCTGCTCTTCCACTACCGTGTAGGTACTTTTAAAATAGAGGTCTTTTTGTTCCTGTGTGGGCGTAGTCAGCGTATAAACCGGCTCCGATTCTATGATGGACCGGTGTTCGGCGTCAGGATTTTCCGATTCGAGAAAATCTTTCAGCGCGGTCATTACTCTTTTGGGCAGCGTGAGGTTATTGCCTTCAATATTTTCAGGAAGAAAATCCATTTTATAAGACGGATTCAGCTCTTTTACCAATTCAACAGCCAAGCCAGTCACCTGGGCAACTGCCAGAAAAGAAAGTGAGCGATACACCAGCGTCGTTTCGGTGAGTTGCATATCTAGGTCAGGGTAATTGGGCTGAAGATTATGCTGTTCATAAAAATTAAGCAGGTATGCCGCGCCGATAAATGCCGGCACATAATTTCTGGTTTCTTTGGGGAGAAAACGACACAGGCTCCAGAAATTTTTGCTTCTGGAAAGTTTTATGGCGCGGTTGACCCGGCCGGGTCCGCTATTGTAGGCTGCTATTGCGAGCGCCCAATCTTCGTATTTTTCGTAAAGTCTTTTGAGGTATTGTGCGGCAGCGGCGGTTGATTTGTGCGGGTCGCTGCGGTCGTCACGGTATTTGTCTATTTGCAGCCCGTAAATTTTTCCTGTTTGGGGCATAAATTGCCAAAGTCCGTAGGCGCCGGCTCTCGACAAGGCGGTAGGATTGAGCGCCGATTCAACTACGGAGAGGTATTTTAGCTCGGCGGGCAGTTTATTTTCACGAAGAAATTTTTCAAAAAGAGGAAAATACATCAGCGTTTTACCCAAAATACGCTCTGATTTTTCGCGATTGCGCACCACATACGTTTTGATATAACTTTCTACGGCGGGCGTGTATTCGGGCTTGACCGGAATGTTTAATTTTTGAATCCGGCTTTTAATTTCTGCCGGATTGTATATCGGAATTTTTTCCTGTAAAGAAGCCTGGTCGGTGGTATCCGAGGATAATTCGTCGAGTGTTTGTGCTGATAATTTGTAAAACGAAAATACTGTCAAGACCAGTAAGAATAGGATTCTTGTGCTGTTCATCTTAAAGAGGTTTTGCAAAGGATTGCCAAAAATAAAAAAATTACTTTTGGATTGTATTTTTTAACCGAAAGACTAATTCACTTGCGGCTATTTTATTTTTAACTGCTGCCCGATTTTAATGGTCGTGCCTGCCAGTTGGTTTAGCTGCACGATTTTGTCCACGGTCGTGCCGTATTTTTTCGCAATGCTATATAAGGTGTCGCCTTTTTGCACGGTATGGGTTTGTGTCGCATTTGCCGGGGTAGTGGTGTTCGTGTTGGAAGGCGTTTCGGGTAATCCGGTATTGGGCCGGACGGTCGAAGTATCAGGTTTCGGCGTACCCGGAAATTCCGGCGTAAAATCTTCGGGATTTGGTTTGGGTACCGTCGTCGTGGGTTTTGATTTATCGTCAAGATCACTTTCTTCCATATCCAAATCATCGTCGTGCGGCAATTGCGTGGCGGGCGGAACCCGCGGCGGGGGCGGGACCTGTGTGGTCAATCTGGGCACCTCATTGCGTTTGACTTTCCAGCCGCGCAATTTTATGCGTTCGCCTACAGCCGGCTGCGTACCTTCGGGCAGCCTGTTGCGCGAGTAAAGGTTTTTCATTTTCAAACCGTACAATTGGGCGATGTCGTACATAGTTTCGCCGTTTTGTACGTAGTGATATTTTTTCCTTTCGCGGTATGCTTTTCTTTTGGGTTGTATGTACACCCGCTCGTTTTCTTTGAGTTTTTGCGTCGGACTGTTGAGACCTTCGTTGTATTTCAAAATACATTTCACCTTGACGTCGGTACGGTTTGCGATTTCGGCGGGTGTATCGCCGGCTTTCGCCAAAACCAGTTTCACATCATTATTAAGAGTAACCCCGGCCAAGCTGCTACCAAATCCGGGTACTTTGCCGGCCAAAATATCGGTCGAATTCATCCGGTCAAAACGGAAAAGTTCGTAGGTTTCGATGATATAAATGAGTTTGTCGTGGTAATTGGCGCTGGTAGCATAACCGGCTTGTTTTAGCCCGTACGACCAGCCGCGGTAATCGAACGGATTGAGCCTGAATAAAAAACCGTAGCGTTTTTCCTTCTTAGGGTCGCGGAGAAACTCCGAATGTGCGATATAGCTGTCTTCCGCATTGCGGTATTCCCGGAAGCAGGATTTGATCAATTCACCGTTTTCATCGTAATCGTCGTCTTCCCGGTAATATTTTTTACCCGTCCAGTCAGAGCCGCATTTAACGCCGAAGTGATTATTTGCCTGCCGGGCGAGCGTACTTTTACCGGCATTTGATTCGAGCAATGCCTGAGCGAGTTTGATACTTGCCGGCACGCCGGCGCGTTCCATTTCGCTGATGGCGATGTCTTTAAAACGATCTATATAATTGAGGTAATCTACATTTTGAGCCGACGCTGCCGAAGCACAGGTCAGAGATAAAAAAAACAAAAACCTTCGAAGCATGAGCGGGGGTTTTGGTGATATGCTAAATCTATTTTTCAAAAATAAAAACATGCGCAGTTTTGTTGCAAAATTAAAACCATCCGGGCGGCGGATTCAATAAAAATAGAGCTTGAGCCAATCCCACAAAGCAACCCGGTTGAAAAAAATCCAGCCGGCCAAGCCGAGGCTTCCAAACAGCAAAAGAATTCTAAAAATTTTGCGCGAGTGCTCCAAACGCTCTCTTCCGCTCACGTATTTTCTTTTCCGGCTTTGATAACCCATTTGCAGTTTTTTTTAAAAAAGCTCGCCCTGCCGCGCATATTTTACGGGGTTTTCCAATTCGAGTAGCCGCCGTTTCATGTCCAGTCCGTAAAAATAGCCTTGCAATTCGCCGCTTTTCGCAATGACCCGGTGGCATGGTACGACAACGGCGATTGGATTGTTTCGATTCGCCTGACCTACGGCGCGCACCGAGTTTTTGTCGCCCAGCGCTTCCGCGATGGCAAGGTAAGTGGTCGTTTTTCCGTAAGGAATTTTCAGCAACTCCGCCCACACCTGCCGGTGAAAATCCGGCGCGCCGCTCCAATCCAGTTTCAAATCAAAATGGGTTCTTTTGCCCTCAAAATATTCCTGCATTTGCTGCACTGCCTCGCGCAACTCGGGCGGCGTTTCGCTGTTTTTTGTTTCTGGATTTTCTACCAGGTGAATGGTGCGAATGCCCAGTTCGCTGCCGGTGATTTCCCACCAGCCAAAATCGGACGATAAGTAAGTGCGCGGTAACATGGCAGTTTTTTTATTCAAAATTACGTTTTTGATCAGGAAGAATTGCAAAACAAGGAAACACAATACCTCACCGCGATCTTTTTTCAACAATTTTCCTTTTAAAATTTTTTAAATAGGTCAATTGAATGAAATTTGCGGGGCTTGGCGGGAGCGATTTTTGAAAAAAATAATTCTTAAAAATCAATAATTATGAGCGTTGTTGAAATGCGCGTGCCGGTCATCGGCGAATCCATCAAAGAAGTCACACTGTCGCAATGGCTGAAAAAAGACGGCGAATACGTGGAGTTGGACGAGCCGATTTGCGAATTTGAATCCGATAAAGCGACCCTCGAATTTCCGGCAGAAGCCTCCGGCAAAATCATGCACGTGGCAAAAGAAGGCGACGACCTCGAAATAGGCGCGCTGGTGGCCAAAATTGATACCAGCGCAAGCAAATCAAACGCCGCCGCGCCCAAAGCAGAAACGGCAAAACCTGCCGAAACTCCGCCCGCAAAAGAACAGCCCGCGCCCGAGAGCAAAACAGCCGCCGCCGCGGGTCATCCTTCGCCGGCTGCCGCCAAAATTTTAAGAGAAAACGACGTACCGGCTACCACCGTGGAAGGCACCGGCAGGGACGGGCGCATCACCAAAGACGACGCGCAAAAAGCCGTTCAAAATAAAACTGCGCCCGCACCGCAGGAAACGCTGAAACCTGCCGCTCCGAGCGCTCCGCCTGCGCCGCGTCCGGCGACGGCTTTCAGCCGCGAAACCAACTCGAAAAAAATGTCGCGCATGCGCCGCACCATCGCCAAAAGACTGGTGTCGGCAAAAAACGAAACCGCCATGCTCACCACTTTCAACGAAGTGGACATGACGGAGGTGATGAAACTGCGCGCGACCTACCAGGATAAATTTGTCAAAAAATACGGCATCAAACTCGGCTTCATGTCCATCTTCGCCAAAGCCTGCGCCCGCGCGCTGATGGAAATGCCCGACGTGAATGCCATGATCAGCGGCGAGGATATTATTTATCACGATTATGTGGATATTTCTATCGCCGTCTCTACGCCCAACGGACTGGTGGTGCCGCCCGTACACAACGTAGAAACGCTGCACCTCTCCGAAATCGAATGGAAAATCAAAGCGCTCGCCGACAAAGCCCGCGAGGGTACGCTTTCGCTGGAAGAAATGAGCGGCGGTACTTTTACCATTACCAACGGCGGGATTTTTTGGTCGCTCCTTAGCACGCCCATTCTGAAAGGGCCGCAGGCGGGCATCCCGGGCATGCACGCCATCAAAGAAAGACCGGTCGCCGTAAACGGGCAAATCGAAATCCGCCCGATGATGTACCTGGCGATGTCGTACGACCACCGCATCATAGACGGCAGCACCTCGGTGACCTTCCTCGTGAAAGTGAAAGAATACGTGGAAGACCCGGTGAGCATACTTTTGGAATTATAATCAGTCATTTAAAATCAAGCCGGTATGACCCTGCGCGAATTTTTCCAGTTTCTGGCACAGCACCCTGCCTGGATTTTGGTTTTCTTTCTGATGATACCGCTCACGGCGCTGCTGGCGGGCTGGATGGGAAAAGGCGAGGGACACATCACGCCCTGGAAACAGCTTTATTCGGTGCTTATTTATCTGGTTTGTGTGCCGGGTATTTTTGCGGTCACGCTGAGTGTATATCTTTTTCTTTTTGAAAGAAGAAGCATTTTTGATACCGACATTTACACGCAGGTTTTGCCGATTTTTTCAATGGTGGGCACACTTTTGATTATTCGCAAAAATGTGGACTTCGATCAGATTCCGGGTTTTGGAAAAATCTGGGGACTGATTTGGATGATCGCCGCCGTGCTGGTGTTGATGTGGTTTGTGGATCGCACGCACATTTACGCCATCTCCTTTTTACCTTTTCAATACGTCTTCCTGATTTTCATCGCCATGTTGCTGCTGATACGTTTTGGCTGGTCCAAAATGTTTGCAAAAAAGTAATGACGAATTATTCGAATGACGAGTTTTTCGAGTGATGAATGTCGAATTGGAAACGCTCATTTTTCACTCGTCATTCCGCATTCCTCACGTTTTCCATTTAATATTGCAGCCGCCGCTTGGGTATTGCTTTTCAGGCACAGGTGCGCCGGACAAAACGGCATCCAGCGCTGCGCGCAGATCGGCCCCGGTGAGCGGACGCCCGCTGTTGGGGCGCGAATCGTCGAGCCGCCCGCGGTAAACCAGGCGCATATTTCCGTCGAAAACATAAAAATCGGGCGTGCAGGCCGCGTCGTAGGCTTTGGCTACTTCCTGACTTTCGTCAAATAAATATGGAAAAGTATAACCCTCGCCCTCGGCGACTTCTTTCATTTTATCGGGCGCGTCGGCGGAATATTTTTCCACGTCGTTTGAACTGATAGCCACAAAAGCTACGCCGCGCGGCTGGTAATCTTTCGCCAGCCTGACCAGTTCTTCATTGACGTGAATGCCGTAGGGGCAATGATTGCAAATAAACATAATCACCGTCGCCTTGTCCGATTGCAGCATTTCCAGCCGTATCATTTTTCCCGACACCGCGTCGGGCAATTCAAAACCGGGCGCTTTGGTACCCAGCGGCAACATGGTAGATTCCGTAAAAGCCATTTTTTATTTTTTTGAAATTTGAGCAAATATTTGGAGACGTTCATTCGGGAAAAGATATTTTCCCGACTATCGCCTGCCCAATTTCGGCATACCAGGCATACCCGGACCGCCCATCGGCATTTTGCTCATTTTATGCATCATCTTGCGCATTTGTTCAAATTGGCGCAAAAACATATTCACTTCGTTCAGGTCGCGGCCGCAGCCTTTGGCGATTCTTTTTTTGCGGCTCATGCTGAGCAATTCTGGATTACCGCGTTCTTCGGGCGTCATGGATTGTATGATAGATTCCACTTTTGAAAAGGCCTTATCGTCTATGTCGAGATTTTGCGTCATTTTCGACATGCCGGGTATCATGCCGAGCAGCGATTTGATGTCGCCCATTTTTTTAATGGTGTTCAACTGCGACAAAAAGTCGTCGAAGTCAAATTTATTCTTGCGGATTTTCTTTTCGAGGCGCTTCGCTTCTTCTTCGTCAAACTGATCCTGCGCGCGCTCCACGAACGATACGATGTCGCCCATGCCCAAAATCCGCTGCGCCATCCTGTCGGGGAAAAAGACATCCAGCGTGTCCATTTTTTCACCGGTGCTGACAAATTTGATCGGCTTGCCGACGGTGTATTTGATAGAAAGCGCCGCACCGCCGCGCGTATAGATCGGAAGAGCACACGTCTGAACTCCAGTCACGATCAGATATCGTATGC
>CALMIT010000268.1 GCA_937864255.1 uncultured Saprospiraceae bacterium | reverse complement strand
TTTTTGAACCAATCATAAAGCAAAAATGGCGAGAATATTGGCGATAGATTATGGCACAAAACGAACGGGGATAGCGGTGACCGACCCTTTACAAATCATCGCCAGCGGACTGGATACGGTGCCGACCGAAGGTGTGATTGATTTTTTAAAAAAGTATTTTGAAACGGAAGCGGTGGAAAAAATAATCGTGGGCGAGCCGCTCCACGCCGACGGAAATCCGATGGAAATCACGAAAAAAGTGTACGATTTTGTAGAAAAATTGAAAAAACTATTTCCACAAATACCAGTTCAGTTGCAAGACGAGCGGTTCACTTCCAAAACCGCCAATCGCCTGATTTTGGAAAGCGGCGCAAAAAAGAAAAAAAGACAAGACAAAGCCTTGATAGATAAAGTGAGCGCCGCCGTAATTTTGCAGGAATACATGGAGGCGAATGTTTGGTGAAATTTGACGAAGCGTTTGAGCGGATGAAATAAACTTTCATCCACCTTCATGATCCTTATAAACCCAGGTATTTCGTAATATTATAAAATATGGTTTTAAGCATTTACGCCTACGGGCAGCCGGTTTTGAAAAAAGTTGCGGAGGACATAAATCCTGATTATCCGGCTTTAAAAGAGTTGATAGAAAATATGTGGGAGACCATGTATCACGCCAATGGCGTGGGGCTGGCTGCGCCGCAGATTGGTTTGCCCATTCGCCTTTTTGTCATTGACACCATCCAAACGATGGAAAAAGGAAAAGAAGCGATGGGCTTCAAAAAAGTATTTATCAATGCCCACAAAGTAGAAGAGACGGGCGACCTGAAACCTTACGAAGAAGGTTGTCTGAGCATACCCGACATACGCGGCGACGTGGATCGTCCACAGGTAGTTCGATTGCAATATCTGGATGAAAATTTTGAGCCGCACGACGACATTTTTACCGGCATCAATGCGCGGGTGATTCAGCACGAATATGACCATATTGACGGAATTTTATTCGTGGAACACCTGAAACCACTCAAAAAGCAACTCATCCGCCGCAAACTGGAAAACATCAAAAAGGGTAAAGTGCAGGCAGATTATAAAATGAAGTTTGCCATAAAATAAAAACAACATGACAGAGGGAATAAACTTCGGACAAAACGCCCGCCCTTTACTGATGACAGCAGCGCGGGTTTGCTCGGTGATTTTTCATCCGCTGTTTATTATGACCTACATGCTGCTGCTTTTGCTGCTGATCAATCCTTATCTTTTTGGCGTCAACAGAATGGCTGATCAGGGACGCCTGATTATGATGGTCTTCTTTTCCACCGTTTTTATTCCGATTGTGTCTATTTCCATGATGAAAACACTGGGCTTTGTCAGTTCCTGGGAAATGGAAGACAGGATGGATCGCATCATTCCTTACATCTCAACCGCCGTCTGGTACCTCGCTATTTATTATTTTTTATTGAAAAGCCCCGACGTGCCTACGGCTTACAAAACTTTCATGCTCGGCGGCATCATTGCCCTTTTTGCAGCTTTCTTTTTTAATAATTTTACAAAGGTCAGCATACATACTACAGGAATGGGCGGCTTGTTGGGTATGGTCATTATTACCATGACTTTTTTCAGGCAAAAAAGTTTTTTGATAGAAACCTCCCTGACGGGGCCGCTCCGTATTGAAATGTTTTACCTCCTTATGTTTACCATTTTAATGGCTGGAGTAGTCGGCACGTCCCGACTTTTATTAAATGCACACCGACCGCGCGATCTTTGGGGAGGATATTTTATCGGGCTGGCAGCGCAGTTTGTAGCTTTGCAGATTGTGTTTTGAATATTTTTACTGTCCACACCCCTCAGGCACTTTTTGCGTGAGATACACAGTCATTTGCTCGCCGATGCGCATGGTGATGCCGGGCGCAAAAGCAGGCTCCTGCTTCCAGACATAAGCGTTGTCGCGGTCAAAAACGGAGTCGTCTTCGTTGACGGTACCGATGGTGAGATTTGAACTGGTAATAATAAACTCCGCCTCGCTATATTTCATACAAATCAAATCCGGCACGGTCAGACTGCCGCCCGTGCGCGTACTCACTACAAAATCAAGCACGCTGCCCATAGGCACTTTTACACCTTCGCGCAGGTTGTCGTCAGTTATTTTTTTATCTCCGAGATAAAAATGAAGTATGGTATTTTCTTCCAGTTTATTGTCAAAACTGCGTTCTCTGACGCGGGCTTTTATACCCAGCAATTTTAGTTTTTTCACATACTGCTCATAGTCATAATTACCGATCAGTCCGGGAAGGTTCACTTCGTCAGGCGTACTTTTGCTGATGGTGAGGTAAATAGTGCGGCGTTCTTTGACGCGCGCCAGCGGGTGCGGATTTTGGTCCAGCACTATGCCCGGTTCTTTGTCCACCAAAAAAATCGAATCACTGAAAACATACCTGAAACCTTTCGAACGAATTTTTCCGACAGCGTCATCAGCCCGCATGCCTATATATTTTTCTACCTGAACGGATTCGTCGTGATTGGTGTAGCAGCGCATCCACCAACTCATCACAAAAAAAATGAGCGCCAAAACGCCAAGCATTTTGACAAAGTTTTTTGCAAATAAAACGCTGGTTACAAAATACCAGCCTTCTGTGGCATAATGCCGCAGCTTAGCCCATGATCGTTCGTATAGGTTGCTCATGTATTCCGAATTCCAAAATTTTATCAATAAAATCAAAAGGCTTGTACCCATTAATGGCAGCCTGATGATAAATGCAGGTAGCGGGCGTCATACCCGGCAATGAATTGACTTCGATGATAATCGTTTCTGCGCGGTTATTTTCAAAAATCCGCACAAACGCGTCTATCCGGCAATAACCCGTGACGCCCAAAATACGGGCGGCGCGTTCGAGGTCTTTTTTCACCTGCGACACAATTTGCTCGTAATCGGCAGCCTTGTCGGCAAAACGCGCGGGCGTGATATTTTGACCTTCTCCGGCCAAAAATTTTTCTTCGAGCGAAAGCACTTCGCCGCTCGCAAGTGCTTCGGACGGTTCAAAAACTTCGTAATAAATACCGCCGTCGGCTGCGTGATGCGTCAACATGCCGCCGGTTATTTCCAAAAACTTTTTTGCTCCTCCGGCAGTAATCAAAGATTCTATCAGAGCTACGGGCTTTGCGGGAAACTCCTCGTTGTGTCGCAAGTTGAGCAGGGTTCTGTACAGGCTTTCGTCCTCGCCTTCATTGCGAAACATCAATTTTAAAAATGCTTCCAGTTGCGCCTGGTTTTTAATCACTTTTACGGCAGAACTGCAACCATCGTCCACCGGCTTTGCCACGAGCGGGAAATCAAAAGCCGATTCTATTTTTTTCAAAACTTCCGAGGAGCTTTCATTAAAATCGTCTTTCAAAACCAGCATTTGATTCGCCGTCGGAAAACCGTGTTCACGCAATATGCGGAGCGTTTCAAATTTATTAATCGTAATGCGCGACGAGGCGACGCTTGAGCCGTTATAGGGCAGTCCGATTTGATCGAGTTTCGATTGTACTTCGCCGTCCTCGCCCGGTCTGCCGTGCAGGGCGATAAAAACTGCATCTACAGTTTCTGCCAATTGTTCATAAGAAAGTTGTTTGGGTTCGAAAACCACATCTTTCGAGGCATATTTTGCTGTCAGATCAGCACATTCTTTTTTGATAAATTCCGTCAGCGGGTGTTTTTTAAAATTCAGAATTTTATCCCGAATGTCGTCGGCATTGTCTTTTAAAAGCAGGTTGACGGGAATTTGAAATAATGTGTGATTGCTGCTGCCGGGGCTACCTGCGAGAAAAACCGGCAATGGTTCATAAGTAGCGCTGCTGGATAATTTTTCAAAAATATTGCGCCCGCTTTCTACGGAAATGTGTCGTTCGAATGAATAACCGCCCATGATCACGGCGACTTTTTTTCGTTCCGGGGCAGTGTTTTGGAGTGTTGTCACCGCTTTGTCGAGACGGTTCAAAAGAAGCCGGTGAGCAGGGTTGATTTCTGTGGAGGTGTGCAGCCTTTCCCACACGGAAGTTCGAATAATATAAGTCAGAAACTGGGAGGGATTAAGCCCGATTTCGGCGGCCTGGTGAAAGAAAAACGAACTGGGCAACATCCCCGAAGTCGTATTTGGGTCATTTAAAAAAATCTCTCCGCCAATGCCGAAAAAGCCGTCTATACGCGCGTAAGTGTTGAATTCCAGGTAATCAAAAAGCCGCTCACATTCGCTTCTGATTTTTTGTATGTCCCCGCCCGGCAGTTCGATGGGCGTGATTTTTCGCGATAGTCCGGGCAAATATTTAGAGCGATAATCGAACACCTCGCTGCCTTTTACGATTTCTGTGGGCGGCAGGGCGACGGGTTTTCCTTTTTCGTCGCGGATGACGATGCAGGAAAATTCTTTTCCTTTTATAAAGGCTTCCAAAATCACGCGCTGCTCTGATAGCTGGCTCTCCAGCGTGACGCTATCATTTGTATGTTGAAAGCGAGTATTGAGGCGGGAAAGAAGTTCTTCGGGATGGGAAATCAGGGGTCCCTCCATTTCTACCGGAAAACCGAGCCCGTCTCTGATATCCGTCCATTCGCGCACGTACTGTATGCGCTGGTTTTCGGAAAGTGCATTCCAGGTTTCGGCAGTAATTTTTTCACAAAAAAAGGCGCGGTTGACGGCTTTTTCAAAATCGGCTGCCGTAGTTTTTTCACTCAAAATGCTGACGCCGATGGAAGAACCTTGATTGGCCGGGCGGATCACCATTGGCCAGCCCAGTTTTTTGGCGGCGTTTTCCATTAGTTTTTCCGGCGGGGTACTGAGTCGGTCGGCGCGGTCAAGCACCATCACTTCCGGACACGCAAAGCCGCCGGCTTCCATAATTTTTTTTTGAAAGGCTTTATCCATTCCGATGGCGCAGGCGCGTATGCCGCTGCCGGTGTACGGGATTTTTATACTTTCGAGTAGTCCTTGAATTTGACCGTCTTCGCCAAAATTGCCGTGCAAGGCAAGAAAGGCTACATCCATGATGCCGGACAAATCAGCCCAGTTTATTTTTTTTCCGACTTTTTCGATCAGTGATTTCCATTCGGATTCCGACTTTTCGGCAAGACTTTCCGCATAAACCTGAAAGCCATTGGGCGAATCCGGCAATTCGCTGACCGGCGGGTAAAAATCGCGGATGGTACCTTTGTAAACGTATTGCCAGTCGAGCAAAATCAAATGGCGGTGTGTATCTACAAATATTAATACCGGCTCGAAAAGCGATTTGTTCAGGTTGTCAAAAACCGTACGCCCCCCGGCAAAAGAAATTTCCCGCTCGCGCGAAGGTCCGCCGAAAAATATACCGACTCTTATTTTATCCATGTAAATCGAAAAGTAGCATTTACCCGATTGCAAAAAATTACCGGCTCAAAGGTAATCGTTTGATTTCGGAATTTTTTATGAACTGAAATCGTAAAACAGATGCGCAAAAAGGCTGCCTCCAAAAGAAACAGCCTTTTTGAAAGAAGGAAGAAAAAGGATTTTATTTTTTCAGCAAGTCGCGAATTTCGGTCAGCAAAATTTCTTCTTTGGACGGCGCAGCCGGCGCCTCTTCTTCCTTCCTTTTAGCGGCATTGATGGCTTTTATGACCATGAACATGACAAAAGCAACAATCAAAAAATCAATGACAGTAGTAATAAAACTACCATAAAGAATAGCCACTTCTGGCGTGGTGACAGTGCCGGAGGCGTCTGTTTCGGCGGCTTTTATTATGTATTTCATTTTATCAAAACTAATATCGCCCGTCAGTTGACCAATTATCGGGGCGATGATTCCTTCGGTAAAAGCACTGGAAACTTTTCCGAAAGCGGCTCCCATGACAAAACCCACGGCGATGTCAATAAGATTGCCTTTTAATGCGAAGTTTTTAAATTCTGTCCACATGTGTTTACAATTTGAGTTTTTTAAAAAAAATAAAAAGTAAGTGCCAAAGGCTTCAAAGTAATAAAAAGTTATTGTTTTATTTTAAAACTTTGCCAGCCATTTTTCATCAATCATTTATATCATGATGCTTATTGACACGCACGCCCATTTGTATGCGGCACAATTTGACGAAGACCGGGACGAAATGATGGAGCGTGCTATTTCTGCCGGCGTTCGTAAATTTTTCCTGCCCAATATTGATTCGGGTTCCATAACAGGAATGCTTGATTTGGAAAAAAAATATCCCGGTCATTGTTTCGCCATGATGGGACTTCATCCATGCTCGGTAAATGAAAATTATGAATCCGAATTGGCTTTGGTCAGAAGTTGGCTGGAGAAGAGAAGTTTTAGCGCCGTCGGTGAGATAGGGATAGATTTATATTGGGACAAAACTTTTGTGGAGGAGCAAAAAGACACTTTTCTGAGGCAGGTAACTTGGGCGCAGGAATTTGATTTGCCGATAGTCATTCATTCGCGCGAGTCCATTGATTTGATTCTGGATTTGCTCGAAAATCTGGCAAATAAAAACAAGTTGAGAGGAGTCTTTCATTGCTTCACTGGCGACGAAAACCAGGCGCAGCGCATTATGGATTTGGGTTTTTATATGGGCATCGGCGGCGTGTTGACTTTTAAAAAATCAGGGCTGGACGAAGTAGTGAAAAAACTACCGATGGAGCGGTTGGTTTTGGAAACGGATGCACCTTATCTGGCGCCTACCCCGCACCGCGGGAGTCGTAATGAAAGTTTTTACATAAAATTAATAGCCGAAAAACTGGCTGCCGTCAAATTGCTAAGCCCGGAAGAAGTAGCGCGCATAACCAGCCAAAATGCTGAAAATTTATTTGGTAAAGGCGTATTCGAAAATTTTGGATAAAGTAAAAATCGGTGACCAATATTCGTAATACGACGGCGCCTTGAGGCAAAAAATTTTGAATTGTAACTTTAATTTACAATTTTTGCGACGCTCCGTTACTTAGTCAAATTTCTATTGACTACATTTGCGCAGTACGTGTAAGGATAACCAAAAACCCGGGCAAAGGCCCTATCTGTTTTGAAATCAATTTTTATCATTTTGATAAAAGCCTCAGGAGAGATGCTCGAGTGGTTGAAGAGGCACGCCTGGAAAGTGTGTATACCCCAAAAGGGTATCGTGGGTTCGAATCCCACTCTCTCCGCTGAAGTCGTAATTATTTTTTTGAACAATATTAAACAATCGAAAAAACCTTCTCGGCTATGCGAAAGTTGTTAGCTCTGCTGCTCATCATTGGTTTGGCGGCATTTTCTGCGAATATTTCTTATGCTCAGGATCAAAGTACTTCGACCGAACAAACAGCGGAGGAACAACCTGCGGCAACACAAGAAGAACCTGCACCGGAGCCTGCTCCTGCTACCACTACTACAGAAGTAGTAGCCCCGACTGAAAAATCAGGTTTTCAGGTTTTGAAAGAGAAATTCATCGAAGGTGGATGGGACTTTATGAGTCTGATCCTTATCTGTTTGATTTTGGGTTTGGCGTTTTGTATTGAGCGTATCATTACGCTGAATATTGCTACCACCAATACGGACAAACTGCTCCAGCGCATAGATGAAAACCTGAAATCAGGTAATGTCAATGGCGCGATGGAGGTTTGCAAATCCACGCAAGGTCCTACCGCAAGCGTCCTTTACGAAGGATTGCGCAACACCAAAGAAGGCCCCGCGGCAGTAGAAAAGGCCATTGTCTCTTATGGTAGCGTTCAAATGGGACTTTTGGAAAAAGGTCTGGTTTGGATCGCACTTTTCATCGCGATTGCGCCGATGCTCGGGTTCTTGGGTACGGTTGTGGGTATGATTCAGGCTTTTGACAGAATCGAAGCGGTAGGTGATATTTCTCCGACTATCGTTGCGGGTGGTATCAAAGTGGCTCTTTTGACTACTGTATTCGGTCTTATCGTTGCCATCATTCTCCAAATTCTTTACAACTACATTGTTTCCAAAATTGACGGCATCGTGAACAAAATGGAAGATGCTTCTATCGCTTTGGTAGATATAATGGCCGCAAACAATGTTTTCAAAAATTAAAGAGACTTAACCATGTATAAATTTCTAACTAAAAATGGCACTTTGCTCGCTTTCGGTATCGGCGGCTTGATAAGTCTTGTTTTCTTTATCGTAGCCATCACCGGAATTCCCGAAGGATTTGCCGACATGCCGAAAGACCAGCAGTTTGCTACCGGGGCTTTTGATTTTGGTATCGCCATATCTATATTTCTGATTATTGCTGCTTTTGCTGCGCTGATTATTTTTGGAGTAATTCAGATTATTTCCAACCCGAAAGGCGCCATGAAAGGAATCATTGCTTTGGCGGCTATTTTGGTTATTTTCTTTATCGCCTACAGCATGGCAGACGGCACAGTACAGGAAAGATGGGCTTCTGATTTTGGTATCACTGAAGGGCTAAGCAAATATGTAAGCGGCGCCCTCGCGACCACTATCATTTTGACAATAGCAGCGGTTGGCGTTTTTATCTTTTCCGAAATTAGAAACTTCTTTAAATAATCCGGTCTATGGCAAAAAATGGATCCAGACGAGTCAGCACGGAAATCAATGCCAGTTCTATGGCCGACATTGCCTTCCTCTTACTCATCTTCTTTCTCGTTACCACTACCATTGATGTGGATAAGGGTATTTTGGTAAAACTTCCACCCTGGTCGGAAGAAGAACCCGAAACCCAAAAACTCAACTCCAGGAATGTGTTTTCGGTTTTGGTGAACGCTCAAAATCAATTACTTGTGCGGGGCGAATTAACCAATATCGCTGACCTCAGAGAAAGAGCGAAAGAATTTATTGTCAACCCGACAAGGCGAGAAGACCTTTCGGAAAAACCGACAAAGGCCATTATTTCTCTGAAAAACGACAGAGGAACGAATTACAAAACTTATCTCGAGGTGTATAATGAACTCTACGGAGCTTATAATGAACTTTGGGATGAAGAAAGTATGCGGACCTACAACGTACATTATAGTGAAGAACTGCCCTTACACATGCGCAAAGCCATTAAATCCAAAATCCCAATGGTATTGTCAGAGGCAGAGCCTACTGCTTTCGGTGAGGAAAAATAACCTTCTTTATTGAATCTTAAAAGCGACTTTTTAATATGTCAAAATTCAAAAAGAAAAGAGGAGAAACTACGCCAACTGTTTCTACAGCTTCCCTGCCGGATATTATTTTCATGCTCCTTTTCTTTTTCATGGTCGTAACGGTCTTGAGAGAATCAGAGTTGATGGTAAAAGTGCAGGTGCCCCAGGCAACGGAATTGACCAAGCTGGAACAAAAATCATTGGTCAATTACATCTATATCGGCCGGCCGGTTGAGAAATATCAAAAACTTTATGGTACTTCTCCGAGGATTCAATTGGCGGATAAATTTGCTACCATTCAGGACATTCCTTTGTTTTTGGAAAAACATAAAATCACTGTTCCCGAGCCGCTGCACGGCAGGATTATGAGTTCTTTGCGGGTGGACGGAGATGTGACGATGGGTATCGTACAGGATGTAAAAACCCAATTGCGCAAATCCAACCAATTAAAAGTAAACTACTCCGCAAGAATTCGGACAGACGATTTGAAATAATTACTATTCTTTGCAAAATCTATTAAAGGTCATTCTGCGCAGGCGGGATGACCTTTTTCTTTCCTACTTGTTTTCATTAAACAAACTTTTGAAATCCAGCATTTTAAGAAGAAAAGCCAGGATCATGCAAAAGCCGGCCGAAACAAAAAAACCAGTCTGCCATTCAAACATGCCGCCAGTTTTAAGCCACCAGGAAAATCCGAAACAAAGACTGAAAAAAGCTGTCATTTTAAAAATAAGCACAGGATCTGTGCGGAGCCATTTTATTTCTTTTTGCGACAAGCCGGCCTCAGCCAAAAAAACCAGGCTCTGAGTGATCAATGTAGCAATCGCCGCTCCCTGCGCCTGGTAAAGAGGAATCCACCACAGATTAAGTACAATATTTAAAACAATGCTGCCGATGAAAATGCGGTTCATCTTCATCAGGCTGCCGTTGGCAGTAAGCAGCGTGCCGTAAATGTAAGAACCTGCCACGGCGATAAAACTGAACATCAGCCAGCCCAGCACTTCGCCGAAATATTCATTGGACTCGTGGTACAGCAGGTCCATGATTTCATTTTTATAAAAATATACGGCTACGGATAGCGTAATGGCGCCTGCCCAAATCATCTGAAAGCTGTGGCGCACCAGGCTTGCTCCCGATTTTCCTTCTTTTAGCATTTTGGAAAACATCGGCAGAAGTAGAGAAGCAAACAAAAAGCCTATCATATTCGCCGCGTCAAGAAAACGATAAGCGGCTCCATAGACCCCCGCGTGGTATGAACCGTCGGGCAAAAGTCTTTCCAGCATCACAGCGTCTATGCGCGTGTAAATGGTCATTAATAAAATGACCAGGGCAAAAGGGTAGCTTTTTTTAAGAATGATCCACAATAGTGGTAGCCGAAATTGAAAAGAAAATACCCGGACTCGATTTTTTAAAATAAAAAATCCGATCAAGACGGTGATTAATAATGCGGCGCTTTGTGCGTAAATAAACCACTCGATTTGAAAATTGTCGCGAAAAACAGGCGTCCAAATCAAAGCCCCGCAAAAAATTATCATCAAAAATTTGTCGGTAGCAGATAAAAAGCTGTCAACGCGATACAGCCCAAGCCCGGAAATATTGGATCGGACAAAGAAAATGAGTGAAATAAAAATCTGGTTGAGCGCGAGAAAAAAGAGCAGATGAAAATACGCCGCGCTATAACCGGCCAACCAACCCGTCAAAAAAACCGCCAATAAAAATACAAGCGATAATAGCCCTTTTAAAGCTAAAATATTTGGAAAGTACTTGTGAATCAATTGATTGTGTCGCGCGATTTCGCGGTTGTTGAAATTTTGAATGCCGAAATCATTAATAATTTGCAACAGGTAAGTAAAATTGAGCAGGGCGAAATAAACGCCGTAAGTCTCCGTACCCACAACATTTTGCACGACGCGGTCTATTCCAAAAATGAAAAATGGTTTGATAAGCAAATTGATGCCTATCAAAAAAAGAATATTGATGGAAAATTCTCTTTGCATGTAGCCACTAGTGCATGACCAAACCCTCGTCTTTGTGAAAAGCTTTATACCTGCCTTTGCTGAATGCTGTGCCGTTGAATTTCATCGTTTTACGCAGTAATTTCTGCTCTTCCTCGGGCAGTTGATGAAAGTCCGCACATTTTGTCGAACAACAGTTTTGATATTTTTCGGCACATTCCGGACATTGTATGAAAAGAATGTGGCAGGCGTCGTTCGCGCAGTTTACATGCGTGTCGCAGGATGCGCCACATTGGTGGCAGTGCGCCACTATCTGGTTGCCGATAGTTTCGCCCATCCGCTCATCGAATACAAAATTTTTGCCGATGAACTTGTTTTCCAGACCCAGCGCATCCACCTGTCGCGCGTATTCGATGATGCCGCCTTCCACCATGAACACATTTTTAAAACCTTTGTGTTTGTAGTAGGCGCTGGCTTTTTCGCAACGAATACCGCCGGTGCAGTACATGATAATGTTTTGCTCTTTTTTGTCTTCGAGCATTTTTTCCACCACGGGCAGCGCTTCTCTGAATGTCTCCACGTCGGGGCGAATGGCATTTTCAAAATAACCCACCTCACTCTCATAGTGATTGCGCATATCCACGATGATAGTGTCCTGCTGCGCCGCCAATTCGTTAAATTCCGGCGCTTTCAGTGCGGTTCCGCGGTTGGTCGGGTCGAAAGTAGAATCATCCAGCCCGTCGGCCACGATTTTTTCGCGCACTTTTATTTTCAACTTGTAAAAAGATTTGCCGTCGTCCTCGATGGCGATGTTGAGGCGGATGCCGCTTAAAAACGGAATGGAATAAAGCGCTTCTTTGAATGCCTGAAAATTGGATTCCGGGACGGAAATCTGCCCGTTCACGCCTTCGCGGGCTACATAGATGCGACCAAAAACGCCCAGTTTGTCGAGCAATACATACAGCTCATTTCTGAAACGATCCGGCTCGGCGATGTTGGCGTATTGATAAAAAGACAGCGTGACGCGGGCTTCGTCGCTTTCAAGCATACGCTGTTTCAACTCGTCGTTGTTGACTTTGTTGTACAATTTCATGTTTAAAAATTTACGGTTGGACAATTGCAGGTTATCTCCGTAAGGCTGCGCCCTGCTTTTGAACGCGGCGCAAAAATAGAATTTTTCTCTTTGCGCGACCGACTGCAAAGAGTGAAATCTGTCATTTTAAAAATGCTCAATAATGTTTTTTGGAAAGTAATAAAGGCAGCAGCAGAATCAGCCCGACAAAACTAAACATCAACATCCCCCAATTTGGAAAATGGAAAACCTGGGTAATCGAACCGAAAAAAATCAGCCCCAGGCTGATTAGCGCTCCCTGCTGCCAAGCGCTTTTGTCAGCATTTTTCAATGGTTTTGAAATGAACAGCGCCCAAGCGCCCAGCAGCGCCATCGTGATCGAACTGAAAATCCAGATTTCGCGAAAAGTGCGCGCGCCTTCTTCGCTTACCCCCTCGGTTTTGATCACTTCGTTGATAGCCGGGTAGCCGCCGAAAAAGTGCATCAAAGAAAAAAGCAAAAGCAAAACACCGACGCTCCGCGCCGCCAGAAAAGGAATTCGGGTCGGATTTTTCATTTTTATTCGGGCAGATTATTTTTAAAAATGGATTACTCCGTTTGCGCCAATTCGTCAATTTGCCACTGCAACTGCCGCCGCGCCTCGCTCACCAAATCGCCATAGGCGACAAAACCAACGCCCTCTCCCATGTCTTTTTGCGACACGCCTACTTTCAATTTTTTACCCAACACGTATGATTCAATATTACTGTTTGGGAAAAAACGATTGATGTCTGTGCGGTGTGTGGCAGCCGGCTCGAAGTC
>CALMIT010000267.1 GCA_937864255.1 uncultured Saprospiraceae bacterium | reverse complement strand
CTTGAGCGGATCGGGCTTATATGTGATTTTAAATGCCGGCATTTCGGTCTGAATCTGACGCGCAATCTCTGCCGGCGTAAAACTCATGCCGGCAAGATTGTAGCTCGACCGGATGTTAATTTTTTCAGCCGGCGCTTCCATCAACTCCAAAGTGGCGCGAATGGCGTCGGGCATATAAATCATCGGAAGTCCTGAATTTTCAGCCAAAAAACAACTAAAAACTTCGCCCTTAACCGCCTTGTGATAAATTTCTACCGCATAATCCGTCGTGCCGCCGCCCGGCAAAGACTGATATCCGATGATACCCGGATACCTGAGTGAACGCACATCCAATCTATATTTTTGAAAATAATATTTTGACCAATATTCGCCTGCTACTTTGCTGATACCATAGACTGTTGTGGGTGTGAGCGGTGCATTCTGCGGGGTATTAAAACGGGGTGTTTCGGGTCCGAAGACAGCAATAGAACTGGGAAAAAATATCTTTTTTATCCCGCATTCCAGCGCGACATCCAGCACATTGAAAAGCCCGTCCATATTGATATTCCAGGTTTGGCGGGGCTGCTCTTCACCTTTGGCAGACAGGATGGCCGCCAGATGGTAAATTTGGGTGACGCCGTGTTTTTTGACCAAGGCTGCCATCTGGGCTTTGTCCAGCACATTCAATACTTCAAAAAAAGAATCCTGATCTTGCGGCGCACGAATGTCGGTAGCCACCACCGAATCTTCGCCAAATGTCAAGCGCAATTCATTGGTCAAAACGGTACCAATTTGTCCGTTTGCGCCCGTTATTAAAATTTTTTCCCTGGTCATAAAATGGTTTAGAACTTTTGAGTGTGTGTAATTTTCTGCCTCAAAGTTAGAAAAAGGAAAGCCAATTTTTTTGAAAGAATGGAGGCGCTTTAAAAATCAAAAGAGGGAATTTGATCTAAAAATTCGAAAGTTTCTAACTCATAATTCATCGAACAACAGTAAGTCGCCAGCCCGTTAGTGACTAATAAATACGGCACTTTCAAGGGCATATTATACCAGGCAACCTGGTGAAAAACCGATTGATTCACAGGAATTTCGGGCGATTTACATTCGACCAGCAAAAAGGGCTTTTGCCTTTTATCGTACACAAGCAGGTCAAAACGGCGAGTCAGGCTGTTTACTTTGATATTTTTTTCAATGGCGATAAAATTTTTCTGATAGCGCAGTTCCTCCATCAAAAAAATCAGAAGCAATTGTCTCACGGACTCCTCCGGCGTAAAAACCAGCCACTTGCTGCGTACCGGATCCCACACTTTTTTCTGATTATTTTCTGTTTTCAACTTCAGGCGAGGTTGATATTTCAGAAAATCAAGCTGAATCATTGGGCGGGGTTTTTAAAAAAGAAGAAATTCATCCACGTGTTTTTCAATTACTTTCAACGTCGGTCCATCGGTGATTTCTCCTTTTTCGTTCATCAATTTTTCAATAGACGAAATGGGTAAGCGGTTTGGCAAAATAATGGTGCCTACGTGATTCAAAATTCCCGTCAAATGTTCCAATCCTCTCAAATTGCCTGCCCTGCCGGTAGCCACGCCCACCAATGCGGCTTTTTTACCTTTGAAAGTTTTGGCATACTCCCGCACCGAAACGGCATCCAGAAATAATTTTAGCGCGCCCGGAAAACTGCCATTATATTCCGGCACGACGAAAATGAATTTACCTGCGGGCAACATTTTTTCATCCTGCAAATGCACGATGGCGGCGGCCTGTCCGCTCTTTTCATACATATCCGGGTGAAAAATGTCGGAAGGCAAATCCTCCAATGAAATCAAATTGACCTCATCGGAGGATTTGGATTCGATTACTTTTTTATAGTGCTTGGCGAAGTGAAGCGCTTCGCTGTCCCGCCTGTTTGTACCTGTAATAATTGTGATCATCAATACCTGCTTGAAAATGACCACATTATACAAAATACCTTTTAAAAAGTTCAGATTAGTTGAAAGCCATAAACACCAGGCAACCGCCGAGGAAACCCGCAGCCGCCAGCCAGGCTATATTTTTCAGATACCAGATAAAATCAATTTTTTCCATGCCCATCGCTGCTACTCCGGCAGCCGAGCCGATTATCAGCATACTACCACCCGTTCCGGCAGAAAA
>CALMIT010000266.1 GCA_937864255.1 uncultured Saprospiraceae bacterium | reverse complement strand
TGCGCACCGCCGGTAAAAGTAAAATTGCCTTCGCTTAAAAGTTGAAAACCCTGGTTTCCACTAATCGGATTTTGAGAATATAAAGGATTGAAAAAGCAGGCAGATACAACTAAAACGGCTATCTTATATTTTTTCGAATAATTAATCAACATCAAAAATTCGTTAAAAAACAATAGTCGCATTAATTGAAAATCTCTTTCAATTTCTGATAGTGCTTGTTGCATAGGAATTACTATTTTAAATGCTCTCTAACTTCACTTAAATCGAATAAAAATGCCTAAATTCTGCATTTAAGTTTCTTTAAATACAGCTTGTCCGATGGACGCGGGGAGTTTATTATTTTTACTTTTTCAATACGCTGTCCTTATCTCTTCCAGCATTAGAGAAATAATAAAAAATCAACTGATTTAATAGAAAAATTACCAGAAATAGAACAGGAAATCCGATGAATACATTCATCAAAAATAACGGCGTATTCAAACCGGAAAAGAAAGTAAAAACAAAGGTAGTGTCAAATGAAGGAAAGGATAACCCTCCTGCTTGAGTTAATAAAGTGTTTGTCATTTTATACCAAATTTTTCTTATTCTCTCTAAATAGAAAAAATAAGTGCCTCAAAGTGTTGTTTTTTGCTAACCCAAACAGATAAGAGACTAGTAGTATAAAAGGAGGGGTGAGATTTTTGAAGTGAGTTTATCGGGGTTAATTTTTTATGCCGCCCAAAAATAAGCAATTTTTTACATTATTTATTTTTTTTGTTATTCAATTTTGAAATAATTTTAAAAAAATTTACCTCGGTATTTTTTCAGTAACGATGAAATTGGCTATTTTATACAAATTTTCCTGCGATCTCAAGATCACGTTTAATAATAATTTTGCCCGGTCGTTATTTGGCCCCTGAAAAATTACATTTCCGTCCAAATCCAAATCCGCCTGTTCATATCCGCTTTTGATATAATTCGGATATCTGCTGGGGTTATTAGGCTCGGCGATTATATCCAGAAATATTCGAAGCGGATCATTCGCCGGTCCCTGATAGACTGATTTCCTGTCTCCATTCAAATCACCTGACCACAGATTACGACCGTGAAAAGATGAAAGATTCATTGCATTATTTCCAAAAACTGTTGTAGAGGTGGCAGACATATCCACTAATGTCGCCACAAATGTTTCCAAATAGACGCTGTTGAGCGTCATAACGCCGAGGTGATTTCTATGCCTCACCGACACGATATAACTACCAACAGCCAGATTGCTGAAAAATAAATTGGATATACCATCTACGTCCACCACGTCGCCGTCTCTTTGCAACAAAGCCGACTTAGTGGCGATAACGGAGTCGGTTTTAATCGGATCGCGCAATTCAATAAAAACCCAGTCAACGATGGCGTTTGGCCCGGTCACCTGCAAAACAGAAGTGTCGGTGATCTGTTCTCCACCGCCTCCAATATGCTGAAAATGAGGCAGTCTTGAATACGGCTCCTTTAAAGGAATGAATGCACGCTGGCGCAAATCATCCCGCATCAATCCGTCAATGGTATTTATCAAAGCTCCCTGCAATTTTACTTTGACTGCCAGGAGTATGCCTTTATTTTCAATTCTGATTTTTTGAATTTTCTGCGTTACGTTACCACAATCATCAGTCAATTCCCAAATCCTGGAAACAAGATAAGTAGAATCGCAACTGAATGCCTTTTGAAAAAGATCATAATAAATCGCCGTCAATCCTACCGAACAATTATCATATTCATTGGTAGCGTGGCCGGTAATATTCAAATCGTCTATATCATCGGTGCAGACCACTCGAACATCTGCAGGTACGGTAAATTCTGGTTTTAAAGTATCCTGTATAATTAGTTTTTGGGTAACGGTAAAATTATTTCCGCATTCGTCTTCCACAGACCAAATTCTGAATAACTGCCCATTACAATTAGTCGTATTTGCGCCTTCGGAATAATTAATTACAATAGTATTATCACAATTATCCACCGCTATAATTTCAGTTCCTATTTGAAACGGATTCGGAATGGCATGACAATCAACAACCGTATCAAAAGGAATGCTGCCCTCCACAACGAGATATGATACCGTTTCGGCGATATGTATGCTGTCATAAGCATCCCATTCATCTATCTGAATCTGGAAAGACGTGTCCGTTACATTTCTTACCCTCACCAATGCAGGATCGGACTCATTGAAACTCAGTCCGTTTGCAATAACGACCGGATTATGATACTTGTGGAGAAGATTCACTGTCTGCCATTGATCGGTCAGCGAAAGCTTGCCTGCTTCTCCGAAAGCCTCGCCTTTCTTGTTGCGCAATTTGCCACTGTTCATAGCCAGGTAAGCTACTGACTCGACGGCATGGGTGATGTCCGATGATACTGATGTCTCTTCCTGCACCCGCAAATCCACTCCCGTGCCGCTCAGCGATTTATAACGCATACTCGCCGGATCAATATCCACCGACGTTTGCATGTTGGCAAGAAAAACAGGGCTTGAACTATAAGGAGCTTCAAAAAGCAAATTTGTCCAATTATGATTGGCGGTAATGATGCCTGCTTTCAAAAGCATCGGGTTATTCGTTGCCGGGCCCGTTTCTATTGCTACCCAGGATACATTTTCGCGGGCATGAATCTTGTCGGAGGCATCTTGCTCCTGCAAGCGAATGTCAAACTGCGAATCGGATACGTTGCGAATCCGCACCGTGACGGATTGCTTTTCGTGGTCTGAACTCAACTGCGTAAAAACCGCCGGAATGGAAAGAAAATCAATCGGAAACCGCACTGTCTTCCACTCGGTGGTCACATTTTCTATCACAGCAGCCACCATCTTTTTACCGTTTGGCAGG
>CALMIT010000265.1 GCA_937864255.1 uncultured Saprospiraceae bacterium | reverse complement strand
CGCCTGCTCGAACGCCCGCGCCAGCTTCAGCACCGCCAGATCGGCACCGGGCGGGCCGACGATCTGCAGGCCCACGGGCAGGCCCCCTGCAGAGAAGCCGCAGGGCATGGCGGCTACCGGCGTGCCGGTGAGGGTGATCACACCGCAGATCTCCATCCACTGCAGGTAGTTCTCGAACGCCACCCCCTCGATCTCCCGGATCCACTCCACCGTCTTCGGAAACGGCAGCACCTGGGTGGACGGCAGCACCAGAAAGTCGTAGCGCTCGAAGAAGTCGAGCATGCGCCGATAGACCGCCAGATGACCCGCTTCCGCCCGGGCCACCTCGCGGGCAGACAGGGAAAGCCCCAGGGCGGTGTTCCAGCGCACCGTGTCCTTGAGCTTGTCAGGATGTTCCTCCAGAAAGCTGCCGAAGGATGCGGCGAAGCCGTGCGCCCGGAGCGTCTGAAAGATCGCCGGAGCAGCGCGCAGGTCCGGATGAGCCGGTTCCACCCGACAGCCGATGTCGTCGAAAAAGCGTCTGGCCGAGCGGAACACCTCGCGCACGGCCGGCTCCACGGGCAGGAACCCCAGATCCTCGCTCCAGGCAATGCGCAAACCCGCCGGGTCCGAGGCCAGGTCGGTGGCAAACACCGCCGGATCGTCGGTGCGCGACAGCGGATCCCGCGGATCGAATCCCGCCATCACCGACAGCAGCATTCCGCTCCAGCCCGAAGGCAACACCGCACAATTGCAGGAATTTGATAAAGTTTTCATCCAGTTGAAACGCAAAAAAAGCACCTTGATAGCCGGCGATTACGAACTCGCCCGCCCGCAGTCATACTTTATGAATTATTTTAAAAAACTGCAAGGCGCTACTTTTTCCAACCAAACTGATTTTTTTAAAAATGAAAAAACAGCGGGCGGCACGCTTTCCACGCGCGCGAGCGTGGCAATTGCGCGCGGAAAATTTGCCCGCAACATTCTCGCCGTCCAGGAAGGCAACCAGGGGCCTTACCGGCTGCGCGGCGCGGAAGGCGAACGGTTTATCATTTTGCTGGCAGGCACGGAGCGCGTTTTTCTGAACGGCAAGCTGCTCCAGCGCGGACTTGAAGCCGATTACGTGATTGATTACAATGCGGCGAGTATCACGTTCACGCCCGCCCATTTGATCAACAAAGACAGTCGCATCGTCGTCGAATTTGATTACACCGACCAGAGTTACCTGCGCTCTTTGTACGCGGCTGATTTGGATTACAAAGTCGAAAAAGCGCGCGTGTATTTTAGTTTTTATTCCGATCAGGATAGTAAAAATTCCACCCTTGACGGCGAACTGAGCGACGCGGACAAAATGGCGCTGAACCGCGCTGGCGACAATCCGCTCGAATCGGTGGTGAGCAGTATCCGCCGCGAGGAAGAATTTAATGCGCTGCGCATCAATTATCGCATTGTGGATACGGTGATTTGCGGGCAGCCGGACACCATTTTGGTTTTCTCCACCGATGCCGACGGGGCGCTTTATTCGGCGCGATTTACAGAGGTGGGCGAGGGAAACGGCAACTATACACCCGACGAAACGCAAGCAGCCAACGGGCGCGTTTTTAAATGGGTGGAGCCGGTCAACTGCCAGCCGCAGGGAAGTTTTGAGCCGGTCATCCAACTCATCGCGCCCAAAAAGCAGCAACTGATGACAGCCGGATCGGAGCTCAATTTTTCAAAAAACAGCAGCCTGCGCGCCGAGTTAGCGCTCAGCAATTTTGACCTCAACCGCTTTTCCGCGCTCGACGAATCCGACAATGTCGGCTGGGCTGGCAATCTGCTTTACCGGCATAAATTTCAGCTCGGCGATTCGACGGGCTGGGTTTTGCACACCGAGGGGCAGTACGAATTTGTGCAGCAACATTTCAAAGCGCTGGCGCCGTATCGTCCGCAGGAATTTGTGCGCGACTGGAATCTTTCCAACACGCAAAACGGGCAGTTGGGAAACAACGATTTGCCCGCCGCCGCGGAGCAACTTGGACAGGCGGGCTTCACTTTTGAAAAGGCGAACTGGGGAAGTTGGCAATATCGTTTCAGCGGTTTTTGGCGCGACAGCATTTATACCGGCACGCGCCATTTTTCAAGGCTTGCGCTTTCGCGAAATGGTTTTGATGCCTGGCTGGAAAATGACTTTTTGCAATCGAATTCGACGTTTGAATCCACCCGTTTTTTTAGACCAAAATTTTCATTTGAAAAAAGTTTTTCAAAAAACTGGAAGGCGGGCTTGTACGGCGAACGCGAGCAAAATCGCCGCCAGGCAAACCTTACGGACACGCTTTCGCTGAGCAGTTTTTATTATGACTTTTTTAAAATTTTTATTCAAAAAGAAGAAAATCAAAAGTGGAGTATGGGCGCGGCGGCTTCGCGGCGCTGGGATTATTTTCCAAAAGAAAATACTTTTAAAGCCAACACGCTGGCCGACGACATTGAACTGACCGGCGCCTGGCAACAGAGCAAAACCTCGCGGTTGGACTGGAATGTCAGTTATCGTCAGCTCAAAATTCTGGACCCGACGCTGACCACTCAGAAAGCCGGCGAAACTTATCTGGGACGACTCACCTACGATCTTGCCGCCTGGAAAGGCGCGCTGCGCAGCAATACGAGTTATGAAATCGGCTCGGGGCAGGAGCCAAAAATCGAGTACAACTACCTGCGGGTAAACGATGGCGAAGGCGTGTACCAGTGGAACGACTACAATGACGACGACATTCCGCAGCAAAATGAATTTGAGCCGGCGGTGTTTCAGGACAGCGCCAATTTTGTGCGGGTCACGCTGCTCACCGACGAATTTATCCGCTCCAATAATGTGCAATTCAACCAAAGTTTGCAACTGGAGCCGCGTGCGGTTTGGTTTACAAAAACGGGTTTTAAAAAAATGGCGAGCCGTTTTTCCACGCTTTCCAACCTGCAAATACAACGGCGCGTGCGCGTGGCGGAGGGCGTTTCTGCCTGGAATCCTTTTCAACTTTCTATCGCCGATAGCGCTTTGGTCGCGCTCAATTCGAGCATTCGAAATACCATTTTTTTCAACCGCGGCGACGCAAAATACGACCTGCAAATCAACCTCAACGAAAACCAAAATCGCGTGGTGGTGACCACCGGTTTTGAGAGTCGGCAACTGAGCGAGCAGGACGTCCAGGCGCGCTGGAACCTGTCGCGCAGCTGGAGTCTGAAAACCAAAGCCGGGCGCTTTACCAGAAAACAGGATTCGGAAAATTTTGAAACCCGCGATTTTGAAATTCAGGGCTGGTCAGTAGAGCCGGCGCTAACCTGGTTGCAGAGTACGTCGTTTCGGGCCACTTTGAGTTTTGAACGGAAAGACGCGAAAAACCTGCTTCCCGCAAATGAACAGGCGCGTTCGGATAATTTTGCGGTGGAAACCACCTGGAATTTTTCAAACAAATCGGGCGACAAACCATCCTCTTTGCGTCTGCGCGCCACGCTCGCCAACGTGGATTTTGAAGGACTCAGCAATTCGCCGGCAGGTTTTGCCATGCTGGAAGGTTTGCGCGACGGACGGAATTTTTTGTGGAACCTGGTTTTTGAGCGACAGGTCGCTAAAAACATCCGTCTAAGTTTCAACTACGAAGGCAGGAAAACGGGCGAAACGCGCATCGTACACATCGGCCGCGCGCAGGTAGCGGCAGTTTTTTAAAATTTAAAACTGATTACAATTTTTCTTTTAAAAACTGTCCGGTGTAAGATTTTTCTACCATCGCCAGCCCTTCCGGCGTACCTTGATACACCAGGTGACCGCCCTCGTTGCCGCCTTCCGGACCGAGATCAATGACCCAATCGGCAGTTTTTATCACTTCCATGTTGTGTTCCACCACCAGCACCGTATGACCATTTTCCACGAGCGCGGTCAGCGCGTCCAGCAGTTTTTGAATGTCGTGAAAATGCAGCCCGGTCGTGGGTTCGTCAAAAATGAAA
>CALMIT010000264.1 GCA_937864255.1 uncultured Saprospiraceae bacterium | reverse complement strand
CTCGCAGAGCCAGCTGCGCACCATGCAGCACCGGCTGTGGGACTGCTATCGCCAGATGCGTCATCCCATCCCGGAATACGGCTCTGACGGCATCACCGCCCTCACCGTCTATATGGTGAAGATGGGCGAAGGCGCCGAAATCACCTGGGTGGTTTGCCCTTTGGATTTGGCATATTCTTCGGTGCGAATGGTCACTTCAAACTCGCCGTCTTTTAATTTGAATTCGGTCAGGTTCGATTTGGTGACGAGCCTGATAAGCTCTTGAATTTCTTTAAAAGTCATGTTGGTTTTTATTTTGCTCGTTCGAGATATTCACCGGTAGTGGTGTCAATTTTGATTAAATCTCCCGTATTCACAAAAAGCGGAACCTTTACTTCGGCGCCTGTTTCGATGGTGGCGGGTTTGAGCGTATTGGTGGCTGTGTCGCCTTTCAAGCCCGGCTCGGTGTAAGTCACCTCCACCACGATATTGGGCGGAAGCTCCATCGTGAGCGCCGTATTTTTTTCTGCGTGGAATATCACGTCCACTTCCATACCTTCTTTCAAAAATTGCGGATTGTCAATCATCGCCTCCGGAAAGGAAATCTGATCATAGGTTTCGGTATTCATAAAATGAAAACCCATGTCGTCTTTGTACAAATATTGAAATTTGCGGCGCTCGATTCTTACATCGTTGATTTTGTGGCCGGAAGGAAAAGTGTTGTCCACAACCCTGCCGTTGGTCATACTTTTTAATTTGGTGCGCACAAAAGCCGCGCCTTTGCCGGGTTTTACGTGCTGAAAATCTACGACCTGGTAAATATCGCTGTTAAACTCAATGCACAATCCTTTTCTGATTTCTGAAGTACTTGCCATTACTTAACTTTTTAATTATCAGTAGTTTATAAAATCAGGTTCAAAAAAAAGCGGTGCAAATATAGAAATTTTCAATTTAAAGGAAACCGAAGATTTAAGCCTCCCGCCTCTCTTTCAAAATCAGCACAATTCAATAAAAAACATCTCACCTCACCAGCACATTATCACATCAGCAAATCACCACATCAGCAAATTATCATATCAATAAGCCCATTTCAGGTAAATCGCTCCCCAGGTAAATCCGCCGCCAAAAGCCGTGAGAATCAAATTATCGCCTTTTTTCAACTGCCCCTCGTAATCGCGCAGGCAGAGCGGGATGGTGGCAGCAGTCGTGTTGCCGTATTTTTGAATATTCACCATTACCTTTTCCATCGGAAAATCCAACTGTCCGGCTACAGACTCAATGATCCTGATATTGGCCTGATGCGGCACTATCCAGGCTACATCATCTTTCGACAGATTGTTGCGCACCATGACTTTTTGCACCACGTCCGACATACCCTGCACGGCAGCTTTAAAGACCGGCCTGCCATTCTGATAGACATAGTGTTCGCGATTGGTGACGGTTTCAATGCTGGCCGGGTGAAGTGAGCCGCCGGCTTTTTGATGGAGTACCGTTCTGCCGCTACCGTCGCCGCGCAACAGCGCGTCTATCACGCCACAGTCATCCTCGCTGGGCTCGAGCATAACGGCAGCTGCCCCGTCGCCAAAGATGATACAAGTGGTACGATCCTGATAATCAATGATACTCGACATCATGTCGGCGCCTACGAGGATCACTTTTTTATGCGTGCCGGATTCGATAAATTTTGCAGCAGTATTTAAAGCAAAAAGAAAGCCCGAACAGGCGGCGTGCAAATCGAACCCCCAGGCATTTTTAAAACCCATTTTATCACAAAGCACATTGGCTGTGTCGGGGAAAATATAATCCGGTGTGACCGTTGCTACGATGACCAATTCTACTTCCTCGTGTTTTGTCCCGGTTTTTTCCAATAATTGCTTCACTGCTTCCACTCCCATGTCGGAGGTAGCTTTGCCGGGTTCTTTCAGGATATGCCGCTGCCTGATGCCCGTGCGCTCCACGATCCAGGTTTCGCTGGTATCCACCATTTTTTCCAGTTCCTTATTGGTCAGAATATATTCGGGCAGGTATCCGGCAACGCCGGTGATGGCGGCAAGCTTTCTCTTCATGTGTTAAAAAATTTTGATTCGATTCCGCGCTAAAATTTCATCAGGTTAAAAAGCGTCTTTCTCACAAAGCTGGATGCAAAACACGCCGATTCTTAAAAAAGCTTGTTTCTTTGGGGAGCGGAAAAACGGCTGCCAAGGTAGAAAAAAAGGTGTATAACTAGCCTACTATTCCTCCGCGAAATGGTTTTTTCAAAAAAATCTCCCTTATTTTGGAAAGTTTTTCAGCATAATAAAAAACAGCAGGATTATGAAACACCAAGCACTCGCCCCCGCGGCGTTTCTATTTTTTTTATTTGCTTTTTGCCCCGCTCATCTGCTCCTCGCAAATGGCGAAGCGGGCGTAAATTTTTACACCGGCAGCCTCAAAAAAGTGCAGGAAAAAGCTGCAAAGGAAGGCAAACTTTACTTTATAGATTTTGTAGCCGCGTGGTGTATGCCTTGCCGGCAAATGGACGAAACCACCTTCAAAGACCCTGCGCTGGCAGCTTACCTGGAAGGCAGCTACATCGCTTCGAAAATTGACGTGGACGACTTTGACGGACTGATTTATAAAAATCAATACAACATTAAAGTACTGCCCACCATACTCGTGTTCAACGCTTCGGGCAAATTGCTGGGACGCTACGAGGAAGCCCTGACCGCCCCGAAAATGCCGGGCTTTTGAAAAAATTACGACACCCGCCCCACCCCCCAGAAGGCCTTCCCCAACCCGCCGGCGTCCGGCACAGCCTCCACCCGCCGACCGCCGCTCAAACCGGAAGTACCCGCCGCCCAGTCCGGCGCGACTACCACGCCAAAACCTGCCGCTCCGGCGCAGCCTTCCGGCAGCGGACTTTTCCGCTTTGATGTGAGCAAACAGCCTTCGCAGGGTTTTAGCGTGCAAATCGGCGTGTACGGCGATTATGAAAACGTACTCCGTGAGAGCGCCCGATTCAAGGAAACTTTTAAAGAAACTGTCTTGGTGCACATTGACCGGCTCAACGACAAAACCGTTTACCGGCTGATGATTGGGGAATTTAAAAGCCAGAAAGAGGCGGAAACTTTCCTGCCCAAAGTAAAAGAACTGGCGCTGGACGGATTCGTGAAGGATTTGGCAATGTTGAAATGATGCCGGCACTCAGGCGTAAAAATTGCGCGTGTCAGGCGGTACAATGCCCGGTTTGAGATCGGAGGCTTCCAGCCTGTCCGTGTATTCCAGAAAAATGAAACGAATCCTGTTGGTTTCCATATCAAAAGTTTCAAACGAGATTGCTTCTTTGGAGCGGTCGCTTTGCAATTTCAAAAACTGACCTTCCAGCAAACTCAAGTCGTTTTTCAAATACGCCTTTTCGTCCAAAATCCTATTAAACTGCTCAAAACCGGCATCCAGATTTCCGCTGGAAATAACCTCTTTTAAAAAATGCCTGAGCGCTTCCATGCTGCTGAATTCGGGCAAATTTTCCGGCTCATTTTCCAGCGACGGCGTGTCATACAATTGACTTTGCTGCGCTATGTTTTCAAAACTGCCGGTTTCTACATTTTCAAAATCCATCTCGCTGCTGCTCATCACTTCCTCCGCTTTTCCAAATTTCCACTCCAGCCGTTCTTTCACAATATTTTCCAGCACCTCATAATCGTTGACTACTTCCAGCGCGCCTTCTTCCAGTAATCTCCGGCGCAGATTCATCCCGCGCGTATTGGTAAAAAACACCACCGGTACCTCTGCATTGCGACTGCGCACGGCATTCATGGTACCCAGCCCGCCGTCTTTTTCTTTCTTGCGCCCGATGTCGGATATCACCAGGTCAAAATGCTCCGCCAGCATTTCCTGCGCCTCGCCGGCGCTGAGCGCATTTTTTATCACCAGCCCGTAAGATTTGACCAGCCTGTTTTGAAAAAAAGTATTGTTTTCCGGGTGGTCGTCAATCCACAAAATGCGGAATGAATTTGCCGCCAGCCAGTCATACATTTCCTTGCGTTCGCGATAAGCGTAACTGTTGACATCCACGGCATTGTGCGACCAGTCGAGTATGCGGCGGATTTCGGTCTCCACCGTAGCCAGGTCGGGCGCGGCGAGCAGGCCGCGCAGTTTTTCGCGCATACCTTCCGGTACGTATCCCAGCCGGTACCATTCCAGTTTGCTGATCAGCCGCAGCGCTTTATGCCAGATTTCATTTTGCTCCCATTCCGACAGCAGCGACTGCCGCGGTATCGCCTCGTCGTGCAGGTGGGCGGTCATTTTATAATACACTTCCGGGTACACTGAGGTGGAGCACATCCAGCGAAAAGCATCTTTTTCCAGATACCTGAATAAATTGAGCAGGATGTCGTCTTTGCTGCGCAGCCGATCCGGCGATAATGCCGGCGGCACGGGTTCGGTATATTTTTCGAGCCAGTGATGTGCGTGTAAAAACTGCCCCGTGTTCCACTGCTGCATGAGGCTGTCCAGCCCCTCCACACTCAGCGGCGCCAGTGGAAAAAGCGACAGCAGCGTCATTTCGGATTCGCCCCATTCGAGTACGCTGTTGGTGGTGAGCAGGGCTACCTGCCCCCAGTTTTCTGCCAGGTCGAGCGCCAGCGGCGTCGGTTGGCCGGTAAGCACATCTACAAAACCGGATGCCCGTCCGATCAAGAGGAGCCGGGCGCCTTCCCACTCGCTTTTCAGGTATTCGAGATAGACGTGACTGCGCGGGTCATTAAGATTTTTCCAGCAGCGGGCGGGGTTATTTGCATAAAAATAAAAATCAGTTTCCAGGTCGCGGCGATTCATTTCGATCATCAAATCGGCCGCAAAACCGGCGAGATGATCGCGCGGGTGCCACTGTTCGATCAGCGCCAGGTATCTCGGCGCACGTTTTTTCTTTCGAAATTTCAAATTTGGAAAACCGCCCGAACGAATGGTCTGACGAATAGTGGCCGGGATATCCCAATCGGCGGTATCCATCCAGATTTTTTCCTGTAAAGGAATCAGCGCGCGGCTCATCCGGCTCAGATTCCAAACCCGCAGGGGATTTTCGGGAAAAGCGAGCGGCGGCAAAATGGGACCTTGCTTGAAAGAAATTTTCCGGGGCTTGAGTTTTTTGCCCGGGAGCGCCGGAGTGGGTCCGCGTTCGTCAGGCAGATTTTCCGGGCGGTCTTCTTTTTGCAAAACAGGCGCGGAAAAATCTTCTTCTGCGTGCCATTCCGGATTTTCAAAATCGGGAAAATAGGCTTCAAAAACCTCGGAAAAACGCTGCTGCTCATCCGCCGATTTGCACAAAAGCGCCGAAAGCTGATGCTTCAATACCGCGCGGTCGGTTTCTTTTTTTTCCAAAATAAAAGTCCAGTAAGTTGCCAGCCGGTGGCGGGTGTCCATACCAAACCAAAAACCCTGCGCCTCCAGCAATCGCAGCAGTTTATGAAAGGGTAATATGGTAGCCGGGTCAGCCATGCGCGCGCAGTTTTTGATTGAATTTTCGAATTTCCTGCTGCAAAATTTGCTGCACGGTCAGCATCGGCGTTTCGCCCACAAAAGGGAAAAAATCTACCACCGGGGGCTTGTCGAGCCGGTTTTCAAAAATGAGGTTGAGCCAGTTGCCGACGTGCCCTTTATGCACGCCCGACATTTCCGTAAGGTTAAAAACCTGCGCGTCGTAGTCCGTTTTCAGTTTTTTGAAAAATGTGCGAAAAGGACTGTCCGGCTCATAATATTCCATCGAACATATCACGCCGACCCGCGAAGACAAGCCGCCCAAAACCTGGCTGAAATCGCCGATATAAATTTTAAAAAGCCGCTCCAGGTGCTTGTCCCATTCGATCTGGAGCCTGTTGAGGTGGTGATGCACCAAAATGATGCGGTCGGCACGCGCGCCTGCGCCCGGCTGCAAGGACACCGATCTTTCAAAAATCTCTTTGAGGCGCGCCAGGCAGGCGCCGTCGTCCTGCCGGTGGCGCAATTCCGGCAATTCCATTTGCAGCCATTCAAATCGGTCGGCGGGCAGTTTATTTTTTTTACAAAAATCGTTGATTACAAACTGCTGGAAGCGCTGCGAAAGGCTGTTGGGACAGGCTTCTTCGAGGTCGTGTACAAAGAAAAAAAGCGGCTGATCGGACTGCGCACCCGCCATTTTTTCGAGCAATAATTCAAACTGGTCTGTCTCCGCCGCGCGATTGCACAGCAGGGCGCATTCTTCGGGAATGATCGGGATATTTTTACGCGTGCCGGGTTTCGGCGACGCTACGGGCGCCGGCCAGTCGGCAAGTTTCTTCTTTTTAAAATCGTCGGAGGCTTCGAGCGAAAAAAGCGTCTGGCTGAGTTCTTCGTCCAGTTCTTCCATGCCGCGTTTTTTGTCGGCTTCCAGTTTTTTATCCAAACCGTCGTCGGGAAGGTTTATTTTCAATCCCTCCGCGATGCCTTGCGCAATTTGGAAAGCCACTTCCAGACTCAGCCCGTTTTTAAAAAAATTGGTATAAAAATGTTTGGCAAAAAGTACGCCCAGCGCATCGCTCAGCGGCCGGTTGGTATAAATGACAGCCGGCGCTCCGGCTTTTTTAAAAAATTCAACCTGACGGAGCGTCGAACAACCGTTGAGAAAAACGAGTTGGATCGGATTGGCAGCCATGATTACCTGCGCCAGTCCGCCCGGATTGACCAGATAATTTGCCGTAGCCGCCATATTTTCCAGCGCTTCGATAGTGGAAATGCGGTCGTTGAATTGAAGATTTTTGTCAAAAGCGTGTCCCGCAAAATGAAAAATCTGGTAGCACAATTCAGCCGGATTGGCCAGAGTGGCGCTGATAGATTCGATGCTGGCTTTGTGAATGGGAAAACACTTCCAGCCCTCCTTGCCATTGATGCTGGAGTGAATACCGTCCGCCTCGAAAATAGTTCCGTATAAAGGATTAGACTGGTCAAAAACCGATGCCACGAGCGCCGCGCGGTACATTGCTCAATCCTGATTTTTGCGTTTTATTTCTTTGCCGATGCGCTCAAGGTCTTCTTTGTTTTTGCCCAAAAGCGAGAGCGAGGGCAGCAGGCGTTGCCAGTCGGCTTCCGACAATTCTTTCGCCGGGTTTATCGGCGGCTCAAAATCCGAAAGAAATTCGACCCAGGCGATGAGTTCGGCGGTGGCGGGTTTTCTGCGCAGCCCTGCCGCTTTGCGCAGGCTGATAAAAAAGTCCAAAGCGCCGTTTATCAGCTCTTTATTTTTGGCGGGCTTGTACAATCCTTTTTTGTCCAAAATTTCCAGCAACCGCGCCTTGTCTTCGGGAAAAGGGATATGATAAAAAGCACAGCGTCGCAGGAATGCGTCGGGCAGATTTTTCTCCGAATTGCTGGTGAGCACGAGCACGGGCTTTTTGACTTTGCGCGCGTCGCGGCTTTTTTGAAGGTCGTTTTTATCGGTGTAAAAAATGAAATGCTGCTCGTCAAAAACCGGCTTTTGCAATTCCATTCCATGCCCCGAGGACATTTTTTTCCAGTCGAAATGTGCGTCGTCAAGTTCGGCGGCAGCGGCTTCTTCGATGCGAAAAGCGAGTTTGTCAAATTCAAAAAGCAGGTCGTTTGGAAAGTCGCGCGGCGTTTTGTCAATTTCATCCACCAGCACCACGCTGCGCTGACGCCGCGCCGCAATGATAGCCTGACCCAATGCCTCAAAATGAATGTAATTAAGTACGTTGACCGGCTGCCCGCCCGCCCGCTGACTGTCTCTGAAATGCCGCACCGCATCGTAGCGATACAACAAATCTTTAGCCACCGAAGTGGTTTTCGCATTAAAACGCAGCACCTGCCCGCCGATGCCGAAGCGCTCGCGGTAGCCTGCATTTTGCGCTATCCAATAAGCGAGTTCGGTCTTGCCGGTGCCGGGTTCGCCGGTGATAAAAAGCGGAATTTCCATCTCAATGGCCATCTCGACGGCAGCCGTCAGCCCCTCGTCGGGGAGGTATCTTAAAGTATCAGCAGTTTTTGACATAATCTGAAAGTGAATTTGAAAATCGAAAAGTAGTAAAAAACTATTGGAATGGAAAAATGGAAGGTTTGGGGCATAGAAATAAAAAATCGGATTCATTTTTTAAATTTGGATGATCATTCCCCATTGGCGGCATAAACGCCACGTTATGGCGTTTATGCTCCGTAAGATGGTTGGACTACCGCCATTAATGGCGGTAGTCCAATTGTTAGCAGCTATTTTAGACAACCCCCGATGACACATCA
>CALMIT010000263.1 GCA_937864255.1 uncultured Saprospiraceae bacterium | reverse complement strand
CGCCCCCCCGACGCCCCGCCCGGCGACAAAATCATTCACGTCATTCCGCAGGAATTTACCATAGACAATGAGCAAGGCATCAGCGATCCGATCGGTATGTCGGGGGTTCGCCTGGAAGCCAATTTTCATATTATCACTGGTCAGATTACAGCCTCCAACAATATTACGCGCTGTGTGGAACGGTCAGGTCATAAAGTGGCGAACATCACGCTGGAGCCGATTGCATCTGCCAAAGCCGTGCTGAGTGAAGAAGAAAAAGAAGCCGGGGTAGCTTTGGTGGACATTGGCGGCGGCACGACTGATCTTTCCATTTTCCTGGATGGCATCGTCAGGCATACGGCGGTGATACCTTTCGGGGGTAATGTCATCACCAAAGACATCAAGGAAGGCTGCAACGTGATGTATCAGCAGGCTGAAAAATTGAAAGTAAAATTCGGCTCTGCGTTGGCCGAAGAAGTTTTCGACAATAGGATCGTCACCATCCCGGGTCTGAAAGGCAGGGATTCGAAAGAAATTTCGGAAAAAAATCTTGCCCGAATCATACAGGCCAGGGTGGAAGAGATTTTGGATTATGTGCTGTGGGAAATCCGTCGTGCAGGTTTTGACAGAAAGTTGGTAGGCGGCATCGTGCTGACCGGCGGAGGCGCTCTTTTGAAGCATATTGAAAAATTGGCGGAATATCACACTGGCATGGGTACGCGGATCGGTTTTCCGGTAGAACACCTCGGACATGGTTATTCCGAACAAATCAGCAGCCCCGTTTTCGCGACCTCTATCGGTCTGCTTATGCAGGGAATAGAAGATGTGGAATCCGGTAAAATCCGTTATGCTTCAAAAGAAAAAAAGTCTGAAGAGGCCCCCGTTCAAGAGGTGGAAGAAGCCAAAAACGGAGGCTGGCTGGAAAACATTTTCAAAAAAACCAGAGAATGGTTTGAAGCCGAACCCGATACGGAATTCTGACCCCGCGCTACTTTGTAACTATTGAGAAAACCAGTACATACTTTTTAAAAATCAAATTTTTTGAATCATGATTTTCGAATTGCTAAAAGAGGAAGCTCCCATCATAAAAGTAATCGGCGTAGGCGGAGGCGGAAGTAATGCCGTTTCGCACATGTTCCGGCAAGGCATCGTAGGCGTTGATTTTGCTATTTGTAATACAGACAATCAGGCGATGAACATCAGCAATGTGCCTACTAAAATTCAACTCGGGCCGCACCTGACCGACGGGCGGGGAGCAGGCTCAAAACCAAATATCGGCAAGCTGGCTTGCGAAGAATCTATCGAAGAAATTCGCCAATACCTGACCAATAATTGCAGAATGCTTTTTGTAACCGCTGGAATGGGCGGTGGCACAGGTACGGGCGCGGCGCCCATCATTGCCAAAACCGCGCAGGAAATGGACGTACTGACAGTCGGTATTGTGACCATGCCTTTCACATTTGAAGGCCGCCGTCGCGCACAGCAGGCGCTGGAAGGTTTGGAGGAGTTGAAAAAAAATGTGGACACGCTG
>CALMIT010000262.1 GCA_937864255.1 uncultured Saprospiraceae bacterium | reverse complement strand
ATCCGCGAAATTGTAGCATTTACAGACTTGGGAGAGACCGATGCTTTTTCCAATCGCAATACAATGGCTACGATGCCCGACCCCGACCGCCTCGGCCGCGGCTTACCGGATAATGAAGCCAATGATCTTTACCCAAAATTGCTTTTAGAAGACAGTCTTCGAAGTATTGATAAAGCGGTGAGCCTTTTGCAATCACCGAGATATGGACTGCAACAAGGGCGTGATTTTGAAAAAGTAAGCGCGCGCCGATTGCAGGAAGGGCAGGAGTTTATTGTCAACCGGGAGTTGGGTTATATTTCTTTAAATGTAAATGTACGTCCCGATCAGGTCGTAGGTGTTGCCTACCAGTATTCTTACAATGGCAGAGTATATCAGGTGGGCGAGTTGGCTTCACAGATTCCTACTGCTTTAGATACAATCGCGCCGCCGCAGGTACTTTTTGTAAAAATGTTGAAAGGCGCTATTCAGCGCGTGGATTTGCCGACCTGGGATTTGATGATGAAAAACATCTACAACATCGGCGCTTACAATGTGAACCAGCAGGATTTTCAACTTGATATTTTTTACGAAGAGCCGGGTGGCGGACAGAAGCGTTTTCTCCCCAATAGCAATTTGTCGGGCAAGCCTTTGATCCGGGTATTTAATCTCGACAACCTCAATGTACAGGGCGACCCGTTTCCCGATGGTATTTTTGACTTTGTGACCAATTTGACCATTTACCCGCGCAACGGGCGGATCATGTTTCCGGTACTGGAACCCTTTGGTTCTTCTTTGGTCAAACAAATTGACGACCCTTCTCTGAAAGATTTTTACTCCTACCAGATGCTTTACGACTCAACGGTGACGCGCGCGAGGGAGTATCCTGACAAAAACAGGTTTATAATCCGGGGTAGTTACAAGTCTACGGTGTCCAGCGAAATTTCATTGAATGCGTTCAACATTCCGAGAGGTTCGGTGCGCGTGACGGCCGGCGGACAGCAACTGGTGGAAGGTCAGGATTATGAAGTGGACTACGGCATCGGTAAAGTCAGGATTTTAAATGATGCTTACATCAGTTCGGGCGTACCCGTGCGGGTTTCATTTGAAGACAATTCGCTTTTCGGTTTTCAACAAAAAAACCTGATTGGGCTTAGAGCCGATTACGAAGTCAATAAAAATTTTAATATCGGGGGTACTTATCTGCACCTTTTTGAGCGGCCATTTACCCCCAAAGTCAATATCGGCGACGATCCAATCAACAACCGAATTTTTGGTCTGGATTTTAATTATGGAAAAGACGCGCCCTGGCTGACCAAAGCTGTGGACGCCATCCCGTTTATTGAGACCAAAGAAACGTCGAATTTTAAAATCACGGCGGAAGGCGCCGCTATCAAACCCGGCCATTCCAGAGCTATCAACGAAACGAATGTCAGTGAAGAAACCGTCGAAAAAGGCGGGGTGGTGTATGTGGATGATTTTGAGGGCAGCGTCAATACTTTTACACTTGCCACGCAGGCGGCGTCGCAGTGGGTGATGGCCAGCGTGCCTCAAAACGACGCTGAAAATAATAATCCGTTTTTCCCGGAAGCGCGGGCTGACGGAACGCTCCCCGGCGTAAACCGGGCTTTGCTCAACTGGTACCTGCTCGACGGGCAGGTAAGCGGCCGCCAGCAGGATGACGTGTACACGGGTATCGTGGATCGCCGGGAGGACGAGCGCAATATTGAATTACAACCTTTTCAAAACCTGAACCGTCCGCTTGACCTCACGTATTATCCGAATGAAAGGGGACCTTATAATTTTGATTTGCCGGGTGGTACCGACTTTTCGCGGGGTATTGACGGCAACGGACAGTTGTTTGCGCCGGAAACGCGCTGGGCAGGTATTATGCGCGATTTGCCCAATAATGACTTCGAAGCAGCCAATATCGAGTTCATCGAGTTTTGGCTTTTAAGCCCTTTTATTGACGGAGAATCGCCCATGACGCCGCTTTCGGAAAGCGAGGCGCGCGAGCGCGAGGGCGATTTGTATATCAATCTGGGTAATATTTCGGAAGATGTACTGAAAGACTCCAGGCTGTTTTTTGAAAACGGACTGCCCGGGCCGGAAGGAACCGCCAGCGCATCCAGAAGAACAGACAACAGCAGTTGGGGGAAAGTGCCGAGAATGGCGCCAATCATTCGCGCTTTTGACAACGACCCGGCTACGAGAAGTTCGCAGGATGTGGGCTTCGACGGATTGAGCGATAACGAAGAAAAAGAGCATTATCAGTCGTATATCAATGCGATAACGGCTGCAGGAGGCACGCCTGATTTTTTGAATAAAGTACAGGCCGACCCTTCCAACGACAATTTTGAGTTTTTCAACTCAAATAGTTTTGGTCCGAATGCGACCGTTTTGGAGCGCTATCGTAAATTCAACAATCCGGAAGGCAACTCGCCTTTGAATCAAAATACCAATTCCGTTCAATCTTCCCAGCTTCAGCCTGATACCGAAGATTTGAATAATGACAATACTCTGAATGAATCGGAAGCGTATTTTCAATACAAAATTCCATTAAAATGGGACGGCAACCGCGGGATAGAACTGAATGAGTTTATTACCGACAAGGTGGAAGTGGAGACCAACGGCAGGATTTGGTACCGGTTTAAAGTGCCTATAGACCAGTATGCTTCGAAAGTGGGCGGTATCCAGGATTTCCGTTCTATCCGTTTTATCCGTTTGTATTTGAAAGGATTCAAACGGCAGGTGACCCTGCGTTTTGGTACGCTCGAATTGGGTAGAAATCAATGGCGGCGCTATCAGCGGCCTATCAAAGACAACGGCCCCGGCTTCCCGGATTTGAACTATCCGCCGACAGCTTTTGATGTCAATGACGTGAATATACAGGAAAACAGCGGGCGTATTCCGTTCAATTATATTTTGCCGCTTGGCGTTTCCCGCGAGCGGAACGTTGGCGGTTTTCAGCCCAACCAGTTGCAAAACGAACAGTCGCTTTCGCTAACGGTGAGAGATTTGCACGACGGTTTTTCAAAAGCCATTTATAAGTTGACCAATCTGGATATGCGGGTTTTTGAAAAAATGAAAATGTTTGTCCATGCGGAGCGTAAAAACACCGATATGGATTTGAAAGATGGCGAACTTTCCATTTTCATGCGCGTGGGCAGTGATTTTGAAAAAAATTATTATGAATACGAAATCCCACTTAAACTTTCGGATTCTACGCTAGTCGTATCCAAACCAGTTAGTACAAGCGAAGTTCAAGAATATTCAAACGAGGTTTGGAAAAAGGAGAACGAGTTTAACTTTCCACTGGAATGGTTCAGGCAAATCAAGCTCATCAGAAATGATGAAAAAGCCAATTTGAATGTGGTGTATGAGTATCAGGGCAACGATCCGGAAGTGCAACTGCCGCCAAATCACAATTTGAAAATTATTGGAAATCCGGATTTGGGTTTTGTGCGCGGCGTGATGATAGGCATTCGAAATGCGCGCAACGACGGAAGGCCGCACAGCGTCGAAGTGTGGGTGAATGAATTGCGTCTAACAGGGCTGGATGAGCGCGGCGGCGTGGCCGGTATCGTGAGGGCGGATTTTAAAGCGGCGGATTTTGGTCAGTTTACTGTGGCGAGCAATTATAGCAGTATCGGCTTCGGCGGTTTGGATCAAAAACTGGCGCAAAGAAGCCAGGAAGAAATAGTGCAATACGATCTCACGGCAAACCTTGAGTTGGGTAAATTTTTCTCCCAGGACTTTGGTTTGCGGCTGCCCTTTTTGGCGCAGTATTCTATCAACACACGTACGCCGAGATTTGATCCGATCTTGCGCGATATTGAACTGGATGACGTATTGGAGCGGGTGGATGAAAATCCTGATTTGTCAAATTCGGAACGCGAAACGGTACGCGATTCGATACTTGATTTGGCGGTGACTTCGACAGAGATAAAGAGCTTGAATTTTACCAATGTCAGGAAAGAACGCACCAAAGGTACCGCTTCAAAACCGATGCCCTGGAACGTGGAAAATTTTACTGCTTCTTACGCATATTCCGAAACAGAAAAGAAAACGCCTTTCATTGAAAGCGATAATCTGAGTACGCACTACGGCACACTGGATTACCAGTACAGCATCAGTCCGGTGTACATACAACCATTGAAAAAGCTGTTTAAAAACGACAAGTATGTCAAGTTTATCAGCGAATTCAACTTCAATCCCGTGCCCAACAATTTTACATTCGGGACGGCGATGGATAGAAAAATACAAAGAACGAAATACCGCTTTGCCGGCGACGACCCACAGTTTAATACTTTTTTCAATAAGCAATTTTTGTGGGATCGCGATTATAATCTGAACTGGGATCTTGCCAAATCTTTAAAACTGAATTTCAATGCCACCAACCGGGCGGTGATAGACGAGTTGGAAGAATTTGACCCCGAAACCGGCATCAGGCGCTCGCGTCAGGAAAAGAAAGATTTTATTTTGGAAGGTATCAGGGATTTTGGTCGTACCAAAAATTATCAACACAACCCGTCGCTTTCCTACACGGCGCCGACCAAGCTGATTCCTTTTATGGAATGGATAAGCCTGCGCGGGCAGTATAATTCCAGCTATTCGTGGAGCGCTGCGGCGCTGAATGCGGAGAGTTTGGGCAATGTCATTCAAAACAACCAACGCCGCGAGATAAATGGCGATTTGAATTTTGAAAATCTTTACAACAAATCGAAATACCTCAAAAACATCAACACCCGACAAGCGCCGAAGAATAAAAATGATCGAAATAAAGCAACAACGCCCGACGACGACAAGGCTCCGCAAAAAGCGCAAAACCCCGACGGCTCTGCTGCTGACGACAAATCAAACGACAAGAAAAAGAAAAAAAGCAGCGGGCCTTCCACGATGGAAAGAGTACTCATACGCCCGCTGATGATGGTGCGCAAAGCCCGCTTGCGATACAGCGAAGAATTTGGAACAGTCGTACCCGGCTTCATGCCGCAGTCGCGGTTGTTTGGTCAAAGCGAAGGTTTCGAAGCGCCGGGTTGGGGTTTTGTGGCTGGTTTGCAGCCGGACAACAAATGGTTTGATCGGGCTGCTGACCGGGCGAATAATTTTGCCAATCCCTGGATTTCGACCGATTTCTTTTTAAATCAAAAGGTTCGGCAAAATTACACGCAGACGTATGACGGCAACGTCACCATCGAGCCGTTCACTGATTTCAGGATAGAAGTGGAATTAAACCGGCGTTACACTGAAAACCATTCCGAGCTTTTTAAAGACGACAAAGATGACGGCATCAATGAACTTGTGCGGCTTTTGCCGCAGGATGTAGGCTCGCTCACGATTTCCTATTTTTCAGCCAATACACTTTTCGGGCAAGACGATTTTGGTGTGAATTTATTCAGTCAGTTTGAGGAAAACCGCGCGATCATTTCCAGAAGAATAGGCGATACGAATACCAGCCACCCCGAAGACGGCCCGGACTATACGGAGGGTTTTGGAAAAACTCAGCAGGAAGTTTTGATTCCGGCTTTTGTGTCTGCGTATTCCGGCAAAGATGCGAGTACGACAAAACTGGATATTTTCAACACGACGCCTTTGCCTAATTGGCGTCTGACATACAACGGACTTTCCAAAATCGGCTGGTTTAAGCAATGGTTTAACAGCGTGAATATTACGCACGGCTATAAATCCACGCTCACGGTCAATTCTTACAATACCAATTTGAATTACGACGCCGGCAGCCCTCGTGGCGATGAAAACCTGAACCCGGAAACGAAGAGCTATTATTCGAGGTTGGAAATTCCGCAAGTGGTGATCAATGAGCAGTTTGCGCCGCTGATAGGTTTTGATTTCAGATTGAAAAATGATATGTCTATCAAAGTTGATTTTAAAAAGTCGCGCAATCTCCA
>CALMIT010000261.1 GCA_937864255.1 uncultured Saprospiraceae bacterium | reverse complement strand
TTAAACGGCAAATACAAACCACGCAGGGAAGCTACCTGGCAGATACTCAAAATCTGAGTCCCGGAATTTACTTTTTTGTGTTGGAAAATGCGTCCGGCAGGTTTTTTCAAAAAGTGGTGGTGCGATAAAACGAACCGCGCTATTCTTCAAAAAGCCGGTCTATTTCTGCGCTGGTGTCGCGCAGTTTTTGCCGGCACCAGGCGATGAGTTCGGCCGCACGTTTTACTTTGGCAGAAAGGTCGTCCATGCTTACGACTTCGTTTTGCAACTCGTCAATAATCTGCTGCAATTCGCTCACTGCCTTTTCATAGGTTTGTTTTGAAGCCATGTTAGATTACTTTACTGCTAATTTTTCCTGCTGATAAAATAGTTTCGATAATGTCGCCGGCGCTGACCGAGTCATCTTTTTTTAAAATTTCACCGTTTTTTGAGGTGAGCGAATAGCCGCGCCTGAGTGTAGCTTCGGGGCCTAAAAACTGCACCGAGCGCTCCGCCATTTCCAGATTTTTTAAATTATTTTTTACCAGTTTCCCCGAAAGTCCCGGCAATTCCTGCGCGATGTAATCCAGCATCCGGCTGTTATTTTTCCATTGCTCTTTTGCCGAAAAACCGATCTTGTTTTTCCTGTTTTCCAAATCAAGTTCGCCATCGTGTATTTTGCGGGCGGCTATTTTGGAAATTATTTCTTTCCGACTCGCCAGGGTTGACTCAAATTGCAAATTGTGTTGAATCAAGAAATCCGCGACAGCCGTCGGAGTTTTCAAAGATCTGGCGGCGACCATATCTGCCACAGTTTCGTCCACATCATGACCGATACCCGTGAAAACCGGCAGCGGAAAATGCGCGATAGCTTTTGCAATTTCCAGGTTGACAAAAGCGGTCAAATCGAGCCTCGCGCCGCCGCCGCGGATGATCACGGCACAATCAAACTGCTTTTGTTTTGCGGCGATGGCGTGAAGTTGAGCGGTCAGTTCACTTTCCACATATTGTCCCTGCACAGCCGTTTGGAAAACAGCAATCTGAAAAGCATAGCCAAAATTATTTTCGGAAAGATGTTCCCTGAAGTCCTGAAACCCGGCAGCGCGCTCGCTGGTCAGCACCGCTATTTTTGAAAAACGGGCGGCAGCGGTATTTGTCTGTTTTTTTCAATGAGGTCAAGTTTTTCAAGTTGCCTGAGAATTTCCTGTTTTTGCAAAGCCAACTTGCCGATGGTGTAGGCGGGATCAATATCTTCCACAATCAGTTTCAGTCCGTAACGCTCGTGAAAATCTACTTTTACGCGGAGCAGCACTTCCATACCTTCGCTCAATAATGTCTCAATCGTGTCCGGGTATTTTTTTGATAACATTTTGTGTTGCCGGCTCCAGAGCGAGGCGGCAGCCTGGGCGATAATGCCCTCGCCCTCGTTTTCTTTTTCCACCAGATCAATGAAAAAGTGCCCTCGTGCCTGGCTGATTTGCGCAATTTCCGCACGCAGCCAGACGGCTTCGGGGAAATTCAGCGCCAGCACACGGCGGATAAATTCATTGAGTTCGAAAAGAGAAACGCTTTCCAAAATTTACTTTTTTTGATGCTCAAAAATAGGCCGGAATTCGAGAGAATGGGTATATTTTTCAGCTTTCACCGCCCTGATGGGCGCACTTAACGGGAAAACTCCGATATTCGGGCAATTATTTCCCCCCGAAAATTTTGCTCAGGCCGGATTTCTATACGTCCGGCATTAAAATTCATCCCACAACGAAACCGGTTTTTTTACTGTTTCGCCCGTTTTTGCGGGCTACTGGCTCATACACGATTATTTTAAAAATCTGATTGGCTGACCGGCTGTTTCGCCGGATAAATTTTCTAAAATGAAACTAAATTTCATTGCAATCGCATCCTTTGTATTGCTGTTTCAAAATGATTTTTTCGGGCAGATCAATTTTTCTGCCAATGAAATCGTGCGGCCTTACGAGGAGGATTTTGGCTACGGCGCCAACATGGGCGCTTACCCGCCCTGGCGCGATGAAAATCTCGCCAACATCGCCGCCGGAAACCCGGAATTGGGACTGAGGGGCATGGGCATCACAACTTTTCGCCCTGAACTTCCGGAGCTATTTGTAGAATATTGGGGCTATGATATTCGCGTGGAGGCATTTGAACATTACACGCATTTGGGCATGAAAGACCACGTGCTTTTTATCGGGCAGCCTTCCCCGCAGCATCGCGATTCTACTTTTTACTGCGACACCGAGATGTCCAAACTTTTTAAAAATATGTATCTCCCGATTTGGGACGACGGCACGGACGGTACGCCGGTCAATGACTCCAATTATTTCGCGCGATACGTTTATCGGCTGGCTTATTATTACGGCGATCACGTTCGGTTTTGGGAGGTTTGGAATGAGCCGGATTTGGATATCGGCGGTCACACGCCGCTGGAGCCGGGGCAGCCGGGCAACTGGTGGGAAAACAATCCGCCGGCCTGCGACGTCCAGATTTTTGCACCCATTTTTCACTATATCAGGTTGCTGCGTATCACTTACGAAGTTGTAAAATCGCTGCATCCCGAAGATTACGTGGCGGTCGGCGGACTCGGTAATCCCAGTTATCTGGACGCCATTTTGCGCAATACCGACAACCCTGACGAAGGTGCGGTGAGCGTAGATTTTCCGCTCAAAGGAGGCGCTTATTTTGACTGTATGAGTTTTCACAGCTACCCGCACCTCGACGGCAGCCTGCAATCATGGAGCAACGATATTATGAATTTTGTGTACAAACGCCACTCGGACGCCGCACTTGACGGGTTGCTGAAAAGGCGGCAGGCGATGGAAAATGTGTTGACAAAATGGGGCTACGACGGCAACGAATTTCCCGAAAAAGTGTGGATTTTGACCGAAACGAACATTCCGAGAAAATCATTTACACCGGGATTTATCGGCACGGCTGAGGCGCAGCGAAATTTTATTTTAAAATCACTCATCGCCGTTCAGCAACACAACATTCATCAATTTCACGTGTACAGTCTCGCCGACGTGGAGCCGGAAAGTGTGGCGAAATATGAATTTGAAGTGATGGGTTTGGTGAAAAATCTGACCGGCACCGATCCGCACGCACATGAAATCACCGAACTTGGAATTGCTTACCGCACCTGTTCGCAAATGTTGCGCGGCTGGAAATATGATCCTGCGCTGACCGAGACATTGGAACTACCCGAAACGATTCGCGGCGGCGCATTCAAAAATGACACCGGCGACATCAATTTCGTTTTGTGGGCGGTGACGCAAATTGATTCCACCGATGCGGCTTACGCCGAATATTCATTCCCGAAATCGCTGAATATCAAGTCTTTAAAATCATATCGCTGGGATTATTCGGAGCATGTTTATACGCTTCCGGTACACCCGGATTCGGTCGCTTTGTCGGGCGACCCGGTTTTTTTGCGCCCGGAATTCGTTTCCTCCGAAAGTGAAATAGACTATCCCGGTTTTGCTGTTCGCTGTTATCCGAACCCAGCAGCCGATCGGATTTGGGTGGATGTGGCTGCCACCGAAAAAATGAGTCTGAGCGGGCAGATTTTTACGCCGCAAGGACAATTGGTCCGCAGCATTTTTGATAAAAAAACAGTGCAAAACGGTTTTCAAAAACTGGAAATTTCGAGAGACGGGCTGCCTGACGGGCTGTATTTTCTGGTGCTGAGCAGCGGAAAATCGAGGGTGCGGGAAAAAATCGTTTTTTATTAGACCGGCCGAGTCGGAATCATTTCCGAACTTTGGAAATTCAAAAAGCAAACAACTATGTCAGAAAACCTGCCTTCCAACGAAAAATATCAACCCGTCGGTTTTGTCGAGGGACTTTTGAATTCCATCAATTTTTTCAAACACCAGACCAACAAGGTCATCAACCGCTGGCTGGAAGTGCTGCCGACTATTGAAAAATACGGTTTAAAAATTACCAGTTTTGCGATGAGCTATTCCATCAATCCTTCGCTCGAAGTCGAGTTGATAGGCAAAAGCGCCGACTTTCCAATTGAAAGAATCCGCGAAATTTTAGATGAAAATAAATCCAGCGCTTCCATCGTCTCGGTTTTTCAGGCGGTGCGCACTACCAAAAATTTGTACGAAAAAACGAAATCCACGCCGCAGGAAGATTTGATCATTGAAATCAAAGTTCGTTTTTCGCCGGAAATCAAAGTATTCCTCGGCGTGCCGCTCATCGAATAAACTGCCGGCAGTTTCATTTTTAAAAATTCCGTTTCAAAAACGATATTCGCTGCCATGAATCTGAAAATCATCTCTGCCGGCGCGGGCAGCGGAAAAACCTACCGGCTTACTTCCGAAATGGTCGAAATGCTGACCAAGCCGGGCGCTAACGGGCGTCCGCAGGTGAAAGCCTCGGACATAATCGCCACCACTTTTACCAACAAAGCTGCCGCCGAATTGCAGGAACGAGTGCGCGTGCGGCTGCTTCAGGAAGGTTATCGCCGCGAAGCCAACGACCTGACCAACGCGCTGATCGGCACGGTACACAGTCTGGGCGTGAGCCTGTTGAAGCGCTTTGCTTACGAAGCCGGCGTGTCGCCGCAGGTGGACATAATGGTGGAAGAAGACCAGCAGGTGATGTTCAACCAGTCGCTGGCGATGGTTTTGGCGATTGAAAAAGTGGAGGCGATGGAAAACCTCGTCAACCGCCTCGGACTGAATAAAAATCGCGACTACGACTGGCGCAGAGACGTGAAGCAAATCACCGAAGTGGCGCGCACGAATAATTTTTCAAAAGAAGTATTGAAAAAAAGCAGCGCGGCTTCTTTTGAGTCTTTTTTGCAATTTCTGCCGGAAGGAGCGGGGCTGAGCAAAACCGAACTTTTCAGTCAACTAAAAATCGAACTGGAAGCCGCGATTGAGCGGCTGGAAAGCAGTACGGACGAAACCAAAATTACGCAATCAGCTATCGAAGACCTGCGCGCTTTGCTCAACGAATTGAACACGCGCGGCGAGTTATTCTGGTTCAATTTTGCCAAAATTTCAAAAATAAAAACGGGCGTAAAGAGCCGGGATTTGCTCGATCCGCTACTCGATTTTGTCGCGCAGCATGAAGCCTGTCCGGCTTTCCGGCAGGATATAAAAGATTTTATTGATCACATTTTTGACTTTGCCATCGCCGCTATCGAGGAATATGACCGATATAAAAAACAACGCGGGCTGATAGATTTTACGGACATGGAAGTGCTGGTCAACCGGCTTTTGGATCAGCCCCAGGTGGCTGCCGCTTTGCGCGAAGAGCTGGATTTGCTGATGGTGGACGAATTTCAGGATACGAGTCCGATCCAGTTGGAAATATTTTTAAAACTGTCGCGGCTGGCAAAATTTTCCGTCTGGGTGGGCGATCCGAAGCAAAGTATTTATGGTTTTCGCGGCGCCGATCCGGCGCTGATGGAAGCGATAATTGGTTTTGCAGGCGGCATACAAAAGGAAAATATTTTGGAACACAGTTGGCGCTCGCGCGAGGATTTGGTTTATGCCGCCAACGCCGTTTTTACAAAAGCATTTCAAAATATGCCGCCCGACCAGGTGCAGTTATTTCCAAAAAGAGAAAAAGCAAAAGACGCGGCGGAAATGACTGAGGCACTGGTACACTGGCACTTCGAGCCGGACCCGGAGGCAAAAAAATCTACCAATATCGCTTGGTTTGAAAACAGCGTAGCCGAAATGCTCCGCCTCGAATTGGAGCGCGGAATCTACATTTTGCCGAAAGGCGAAAAAAATCACCGCTGCGCAAAGCCCGGCGACGTAGCCATACTTTGTCGCTCCAACGACCGCTGCAAAAGTTTGGCAGAAGCGCTGAACCGCGCCGGTTTGAACGCCGCCATTTCCCGGGCGGGTTTGCTCAAAACTGCCGAGGCGCGTTTGATTTTGGCCTGTTTGAAATTCTTATTGCACAAACACGACAGCCTTTCCATCGCCGAAATTTTGAAGCTGGGTGCGGGCTGGAGTACCGAGCAAATCATTGATCACCGGCTCGATTTTTTGGACGAGGAAGCGGCGCAGCAAAACCACCGCGTCTGGGCGACCGATGCGCCGATCATCGCCCAACTCGATGAACTGCGAGCCGAAATTTTGGAACTTTCCAGCGCGGAATTGCTGACGCTGCTGCTCGACGATTTGGACTTGCGGCGAAAAATCGTTCGCTGGGGCAGGGTAGAGCATCGCCTCGCCAATGGGGACGTGCTTTGCGCTCTTTCGCTTGATTATGAAGAAGCCTGCAACCGGCTGCACGCAGCCGCCTCGCTCGGCGGCTTTTTGCTTTGGCTCAACGACCTCGAAGAGCAGGGGAAAGACTTACAGGGCAGCGGCGAAAATGCCGGGGCTGTCAACGTGCTGACTTACCACAAAAGCAAGGGTTTGGAGTATCCCGTGACGATTTGTTTTGACCTGGAAAACGACCTGCGCAGCGATGTGTGGGGTATCAGCCTGGTGCAGGAAAAATCGGTAATAGAATTAGATAATTTGTTGGGAAACAGGTGGTTGCGATTTTGGATAAATCCGTACGGCGACCAAATAAAAGGTACGCCGCTGTATGAACGCATCACAGAAAGCGTGGCGCATTCCGAGGCAAATTTGCAGGCGCGCAACGAAGAAAAAAGGCTGCTTTACGTCGGCATGACCCGCGCGCGCGATTACCTGGTTTTTCCGTCGCGCCTGGGCAAGGCGACCAAGTGGCTCAACCGCGTGTGGAACGGCGAAGACGAACATACGGCGCTCGATCCGTACATTTCGGCGAGTCCCTGGGAGTGGGGCGGGCGGGAAGTGCCCGTTTCCATAAAAATTCAAATTTTTGCCGCTGATTTTCAGCTTACGCCGCGGCAGGAAGCGCCCGTAAAATTCATCGAGCCTTATAGCGGAAAACAGGCTTATCCGCCGCTGAAAATTAACGCTGATAAAGAAATTCCTGAGAAGATGCCGCCGCCAAAAATCGGACAACTGGCTCGGTACGGAGCATGGCAGACGTTTGGCGAAGCGACGGATTTATATGCGACGGGTAAGTCGATAAAAGCGTTTTTGATAGCAGATGCGCCGGCGGACAGCGAGGAAGATCGCATCAAAATGGCGGAGGGACTTTTGAAAAGATACGGAGTTTCGGAGTTTTTGGAAGCTGAAAAGCTGGTGCGTTTTGGCGCGGCTTTTTTTGAAAATTTGAAAAAAGAATTGGATCTGCCAGACTTTTCCGGGCCACAATTTTTTAGAAAATACCCGCTCAAAAACAACTACGAAGGCCGGATTTTTGAGACGGTGTTGGATTTTCTGGCATTGCGCGGCGATGAGATTTTTATCATTCAAAATTCGGGTCACGCGGGAAGGGATGAAAAATCAATTTTGAAAAAAGCGGCGGATTTGGCTGTCTGGGCTTATTTCGCGCGTGGCAGCATCCAGGCGCTTTTCCCCGGAAAAAAAGTAAGGTGCTTTATCAATTTTGTGCTGTCGGGGGCGATGGTGGAGGTTGAAAATATTTAAGTAACACCTTCCAGGTTTTCAAAACCTGGAAGGTGTTGTGGATTTTATTTTACTCCGGCATTCCTTCCCTGCGCCATTGTTTGAGCACATTGATCAGGCTATCGCCGAGCGGCGGTTTTTTACTTTTAAAAGGCATGAACTTGATATCGTCGGCCGGTAATTGGACGCGGGTGATGATATCGTCAAAATTATCGCGTGTAGCGGCGTAGGTGTCCAGCATTTTTTTCTTTCCCTGTTCGGGATAGTGGCAGGGTGTGCAGTGCATTTGCATGATGGGCGAAATGTCTTTTTGATAAGAAGTGGTGATGGTGGCGGGTGCCTGCTGCTGGGTCACTTTTTTGGTCGTAGTGCAAAATTGAAGCAGGGTGAAAGACAAAAAAACAGAGGTGATCAACCATTTTCTCATAATCTTCAGATTTTAGGTTATGAATGCCGTACAAGTTAGTAAAAGACGAATTTAGTGTAATTTGTAATAGCTATCGAGAAAATGCCGCTTAAATAAAAGCCGTTTCTATCTTTGGCGGCTAATCAATATTATTTACTAAATCAAAATTTAAATTTTATGAAATTCAAAACAATCCTTCTTTTTTTTCTTGTAGGTGTTTTATTCTCAAACTGTAAAAAGGATGAAGGCACTACGCCCACAGTTCAGATTATTCCGGGTGAAGGCATCACAGGTATTGAAATCGGTGGCTCGGCTCAACAAGCGATTGATTTGTACGGCAATGTGGCCGATTCCTATTTTGCTTCCGGAAACCAGTACGTACACTTTCTTATCTATTTTAGCAAAGGCGTTTATGTTTATTGTGAGCCTTCTGATTCGGAAGAATTTAGCCCTACTTTAAAAGTCGCTTACCTCCGCGTCACAGAACCGTTTGAAGGTAAAACGGATAAGGGCATCGGTATTGGCAGCACCAAAACTGAAGTAGAAGCTGCTTATGGACAACCGATTAGCAGTAGTATGTTTTTTGGAGATGAATTTAGTAACGGACTGGTTATTATCTACAATGACGGAGGTACCCTAGTAGAAGAAATTGAAATAAATTAAACTTTGATTTTAATGAATTAAGCGCCACCGATTATGAAGTACTTTTAGTCGGTGGCGCATTTTATTTTATCAATATTGTAGCATGCAAATCACCGACGTCAACACTTTTCTCGACTACTACAGCGGCATTAAAAGCAGAACGATGCGCCTGTTTCCGCTGATACCGCCCGACAAAATAGAATGGACTTATCGCCCCGGAAAATTCACTTTCGGCGAACTGATCCGTCACCTCGGCGCTATCGAACGCTGGATGTACGCCGAAACCGTACAAATGCGCCCGGCCAAATACACCGGCTGCGGCACCAACCTGGCGGAAGGCTACGGAGCCACGATTGATTTTTACAAAAAAATGCACGAGGATTCAATGCAGATTTTCAGGTCGCTGACGGCGGAGGATTTGATGAAAAAATGCAAAACGCCGGCGGGCATTGACATCACCGTGTGGAAGTGGCTGCGCGCCATGGTGGAACACGAAATCCACCACCGCGGTCAGATTTACACCTACCTCGGCATCCTCGATATTGACGTGCCGCCCATTTTCGGACTCACTTCGGAGCAGGTGGCGGAGCGAGGGAAGGAAAATGTGTGAAAGCAATTATTGCGCAATCATATAACCCACCGCCACGGAAATAATATCAAAAAAAGCGTGGCTGATCATGGCTTCCAAAGCGGAACGTTTGCGCAGATAAACAAGACCGAACAGCAATCCGCCGACGCCCG
>CALMIT010000260.1 GCA_937864255.1 uncultured Saprospiraceae bacterium | reverse complement strand
ACAAAACAAAAATGTACGATTCGCTCAGCCTGATGAGCGGCTTGGCGCCGCCGGCACATTATAATTTATTCCTCAAAGAAGTAGAACCAAATGCGGAAATCAAAGCCCGTTATATGTCATTTACAAAATGCGCCAACAATATTGACTGCTTCAAAGATTACTACGAAGGGCTCGCTTACGCGAAAGAAACAGGCAAGCCAGTGCTGCTGGATTTTACGGGCTACGGCTGCGTGAATTGTCGCAAAACCGAGGAACATATCTGGATCGTGGAAGACGTCTGGAAAAAATTACAGGATGATTTTGTGTTGATTTCGCTTTATACCGACGACCGGAAAGAACTCGATCAAACGCTGGTCAGCAAACAAAGACAAACCCGCCTGCGCAATGTGGGCAACAAGTGGGCTGATTTTCAAATCGTGAATTTTGAGCAAAATTCGCAGCCTCTTTATGTGATGATGACGCCCGACGAAAAAGTGCTTGCAGCGCCACGCGGTTATAAAGAAGGCGCCGACGCTTATTCTGAATTTTTGGAATGTGGTCTGAAAACTTACGAGGAGACAACAAATAAGCAACTCGGAGCGCGGGAGTGATTTAGTTTTCAAAATCAAAGAAGAGCGGGATTCAGTAAACTGAATCCCGCTCTTCTTTTCAAACCACCTGCACGGCAATTGCCACCGACAAATCATCAAACAACTCTACCTGCTCTCCATCCACCGCCTCAGCCAATTCCAAGGTATTGGCCAAAACTTCGCCTTTGATGTAATTGCCAAATTTTTCAACAGCCGGAATCAAAATATCGTGGCGACTGATGCGCACGGCAATTCTGTCGGTCACGTTGAAATCTTTGTTTTTGCGGATGTTTTGAATGCGGTTGACCAGTTCGCGGGCAGTTCCTTCCGCCAACAAATCGTCGGTCAGATTCACATCCAGCGCCACCGTCAAACCGGAAACCACCGGGTCGGTAGCCACCAGCCAGCCGGGAATATCTTCCGCGATGATTTCAAAATCTTCCAAAGTAAGATCGAAGGCTTCGCCGTTGACCTGAAGGCGGCAAGTTTTCGTTTTTTCAATCGCGGCAATTTCTTCCTGCCCGAAACCGGCGATGATTTGGGAGGCATCTTTCATGTGCTTACCCAAAACCCTGCCCAGCGTTTTAAAATTGGGCTTGATTTTTTTCTTCACCATACCAGCGGTGTCGGTCACGTACTCGATTTCTTTCACGTTCACCTCCGCCAGTATCAGGTCTTTCACACTTTCCACCTGCCGTTTAAACGATTCGTCCAAAATCGGTAAAAGTATTTTTTGCAGCGGCTGGCGCACGCGGATATTTTCTTTTTTGCGCAAAGAAAGCACCAGCGAAGAGATGCGCTGAGCATAATCCATACGCTGCTCCAGGTCCTTGTCTATCACATTTTCTTGCGCCTCGGTGAGCATGGAAAGGTGTACCGATTCGTATTTCAGGGGCGTGTTCAATTCAATCGCACGACTACGAATCGGGTCGGAAAGATTTTTATACAACCAGTCTGCAAAAAACGGCGCAACGGGCGACATCAACTGCCCCACCACCATCAGGCATTCGTACAAAGTCTCGTAAGCAGCTTTTTTATCCTCATTCATTTCGCCGCGCCAAAAACGGCGGCGGCAAAGGCGCACGTACCAGTTGGACAAATGGTCGTTGACGAAATCTTCCACGGCGCGGCAGCCTTTCGTCGGCTCGTAATCGTCCATCGCTTCGCGAAATTCTTTGACCAAGCTATGCAGTTTTGAAATAATCCAGCGGTCAATTTCGGGACGGTTGGCGACGGGAACGACGTTGTGTTCGTCAATTTTAAAACCGTCAATATTCGCGTAAAGCGCAAAAAAAGCGTAGGTGTTGTACAGCGTGCCGAAGAATTTACGGCGCACCTCCTCTACCCCGCCGAGGTCAAATTTCAGGTTGTCCCAGGGCGGCGAATTGCTGATCATGTACCAGCGGGTCGCGTCGGCGCCATATTTTTCAATGGTAGAAAACGGATCCACCACGTTGCCTTTGCTTTTCGACATTTTATTGCCTTCGGCGTCAAGTACCAGCCCGTTTGAAATTACATTTTTAAAAGCCACACTATCAAAAACCATCGTGGCAATGGCGTGCAAAGTGTAAAACCAGCCACGCGTCTGATCCACGCCTTCCGCAATAAAATCCGCCGGATAAGACGACTTGAATTTTTCCTGATTTTCCATCGGGTAATGCCACTGCGCGTAAGGCATGGAACCGCTGTCAAACCACACGTCTATCAAGTCCAGTTCGCGTTTCAACGGTTCGCCCGAATCAGAAACCAGCACCACTTCGTCAATGAACGGGCGATGTAAATCCGCCGGAACAGCTTGATTCATTCCGAGTACCTGATTGGCTTTTTCTATCTCTGTTTTTAATTCGGCGATGGAGCCGATACATTTTTCCTGTGTGTTGTCGGCGCTGCGCCAGATCGGCAGCGGAATGCCCCAATAACGGCTCCGGCTCAGATTCCAGTCCTGCAAATTTTCCAGCCACTTTCCGAAGCGCCCTTCGCCGGTGCTTTTCGGCTTCCAGTTGATGGTTTGATTGAGTTCGTACATGCGCTCTTTTAACGAGGAGGCGCGTACGAACCAACTATCAAGCGGGTAATAC
>CALMIT010000259.1 GCA_937864255.1 uncultured Saprospiraceae bacterium | reverse complement strand
TATTCCGGGCTGGTGGATTCCGCACTCTGCGTGACGGTAACGGACGCCACCGGTTGTACTTCTGTAAACTGTCTTTTCTTCGAACCTACTATTGAAAACCGAACTGTTTCCGGGTTCATTTATCCTTTTGATACTTTGAATTTCCCCATAATTCTGAGCGGACTCGCTTACCTCATTGACGCCGGCAGCGGCGACACGGTGGATTCCGTGGAAGTAACCAATCGCCTGAACGTGACCTATTATCAGTTTGATAATGTGGCAGACGGGCAATATTATGTAAAAGTGGTTGCCACCGATCCGGCATATATGCCGACCTACCATTTTTCCTCGCTGCGTTGGAATGAGGCTCAGCTTATCGCTGTGCCGGTAAATTCTTATGCCCTTTATGGCGTCAGGCGGCGTACGACGCAAAACCGCCCCGGTCCCGGCTCCATCAGCGGAAATGTAAAAGAAGGTCCGCAACTCAGCGGCGCGTTGGATGACAGAACTACCGACGGGCTTGCCGGAATCACCATTTTGCTTTTCGATTATACCACGGGCGAAGCGATTATGTATGCAATCACGGATGCCAACGGCGATTATCATTTTCCGAGTCTTGCATACGGCACTTATGAGGTAATGGTAGAATTGCCGGCGCACAAACATGCTTCCTATATCGTGACGCTTGGGCCGGATGCGCCGTCGCATAACGACCTGAATTTCATAGTTTTACCAAATTTAGACGTTCAAACGACGACTTCGATTTTGGAAATTGTACAATCAGAAAATTTCATTTTGCAACCAAATCCGACCAAAGCCGGCGCACAATTACGCTTAAAAGCTGCCGAGCAATACCAGGCGACTTTGGTGCTGACCGATTTTTCTGGCAAGGTGCTGCGCACACAAAACCTGGAATTGAAACCGGGATGGCAGCAATTTGAAATTCAGACAGAATTTTTGCCGGCAGGCGTGTATTTTATTAATCTGGCCGACAAAAATTCAGTGATTTCGACGAAATTGGTCAAGCAATAATTTTTAAATATTTAACCGACCGAGACTTCCACGAAGGTTTGTTTTTATAAAACCGTCGCGGAAGTCTCCCTTTTACATGAATCCTGCTACATCCACCATCGAGGGTTGCAAAAAAGGAGATCAAAGAGCACAGTACCAACTCTACAGGGATTGCTTTTCCACCTTGAAAGGAATCTGCCACCGATACCGCGAAAACGAACAGGATGTGGATGCGCTGGTCAATCTGGGCTTCCTCAAAATCATAAACAACCTGGATAAACTTGACCAAAAAGAGCATTTTGAAAGTTGGATAAGGCGAATCATGATCAATGTTTTGATTGACGATTTTCGAAAAAACAGGAATGTCCGGGATTTGATAGAATGGAGAGATTTCAGTGAAAATGAGCATTTAAAACACCCGATAGACCTCAATCATGCTGAGAAAGTTTTTGATTATGACGACCTTTTAAAAATGATAAAAAAATTGCCGCCGGTATCTTCAAAAGTTTTCAACTTATTCGCCATAGACGGATTCAGCCACGCCGAAATAGCCGAAATGTTTGGCATCAGCGAAGGCACATCCAAATGGCACGTATCTTTTGCCAGGAAAAAACTGGCGGAGATGATGTCGGGGGTCACACAAACACACAAAGTAGTTTGATATGGAAAATCCATTTGACAGCTTTTTTAAAAACAAATTAGAGCAGAAAAACTGGCAGCCTTCCGAAGCCAACTGGCAGGATGCGCTGGCATTGATCCGGCGCGAAAAGCAAAAAAAGAAAAGAAGAATTTTCTTCTTTTGGTTCTCGACTGCCGCTGGTATCCTGCTGCTTTCGGCTGGATTATGGCTCAGATTAAAAACAGAAATTCCGGCAGGAAAAATGCACGCCGAACAAAATCAGTCTGCGCCGCAAGCCGCTTTGCCCGTTGAAAAATCGGCCAATGACAGCCCAGAAAAGGTCGCTGAAAAAATCGCACAAAAAAATACAGCGACACAAACTGACTCAGACTATATTCCGGCTTTGACCGAACAGCGGGCAAGCTCGAAATTTGAAAAAGAAAACACTTCAAAAAATACCGGGCTGACAGCCCAAAAAATGATTCCAACTGCGCCGGAAATCGCTACTCCGGCGAATGCAGAAATAGGCGAGGAGAAATTTTTTGAAAATAAAAATGATTTACAAATCCATGTCGCACCCGAGGCTGCGCCGCTTACTTTACCGGCAGATATTGCATACCTGGAATTTCCCGGGCTACAACTTTTTGAATTACAGGATGTAAAATTTTCGAGCTTTGAGGCGGCTCCGAAAATTGAAGTTTTAAAAAATAAAAGCCTCCGATTCGGCTTGACCGGCGGGGCATTTTTTAATCCCGCATTTTCAAAAAATGAAAAAAACCTTTTGGGCTTCAATGCGGGATTTTACGCCGAAAAATTAATGAACGACGATTGGTCGGCAGTCGTCAAACTGCTTTATTTGCAACGATTCGGAACTTTCGAGGCCACCCAAAAAACCACGCAGGAAACTTACGCTTTCGGATTGACAAAAAAGCAGGAAATGCTGCGCCCCACTGTCTTGCATTACCTGAATGTGCCGATAGAAATTCATTACAAAATCATCGAAAAACACAGGCTCGGCGCGGGCGTTTTCGGGCAGATACTTCTGGGAACCGAGGCAGAAAAACAGGTGACGGAAGAAATTTCCGCACCGGATTTTTTTGCCAAAACCTCGACCGAAAAAGGCAGCATCGAAAAGCCCGAAATGCTTAACCCTCAAAATTTCGGACTTTCGTTTTTGTACGAATACAACCTGCGCGTTTTGTGTCTCGGTCTGAAAGGCAATTATTTTCTAAATCCTGTTTTTAAAAATCAAAACCAGGAACAAATTTTATCAGAAAATGACCGTCTGATTTTGGAAGCGTACATAAAAATTCCAATTTTTAAAATAAACTAAAAATGAACAGCAAGCTACTCCGGCTCATCGTTCTGCCGGGTATTTTATTCACAACCTGCAAAAAACTGGACGTAGTACCCGACCAGTTTGGCCAGCCTGTTTTTTTTGTGGAAGCCACTGCCGATGGAGAGCAGATTTTGTGGGAGGCGGGCAGAGAAAATTATTACATGTACACAGATTTTGAAAATAGCCTGAGCGATGTCCCGGCTTATGTGGCAGATTTTAAAAAAACGACTTGTGACCCAACTTGCACCGAGCGAATCAGAATCAAAATTTTTCACGACAATCCACAGGCTCCCCACACAGAACAGGAGGTAGCGCAGGCTCTGAAGCCCGGCGATTTTACTTTTTGGGACGAATTCATTCCTCCTCAAACCCAAAAACTGCGCCTCGACGCCGTTCCTTTCGGACAGCCGCCTTTCAGCTATGAATGGACTGTGGATGGAAATGTTATCGGCACAAGCAGCTCGGAAATCGTTGACCTGATGCCCAATACCAATGCCACGATAGGTTTGAAAAGCACTGACGCGCTGAATTGCACGAGCCAGATGGTGAAATCCATAGACCCGCTCGATTTGAATTCCTGCGCTTTTACTTTTCAAGTGGAAGCAGATTCTTCGGGGGGGTACGTCATTGGGGCGGTACCGATAAATCCAGGTGTGGTTTACACGGATTTTTTGTGGAGCACCGGCGATACTTTTCCCGTGATCTACGTTGATTTGCGGGATACCTTGCAGGGAATCACGCTATGGGCAATGTCATCGTCGGGTTGTCTTTATGTCAATTGGCTGAATTTTTCGGTCATAAATTCCAACCCGGCCAACCCCGGAATTTGTTCGGTTGATTTTTCATTTAAAGCAGATTCTACTTCCAATCCGCCCACTCCTGAAAAGTTTTCGAAAGTCATTTTGGAATATTGGGACGCGACCGGAAAGTACTTTTCCTCGGTTACTTCAATTCCCTTTCCAAATCAAATTTTTGAAATTTTGTCCGTCGAAGATTTTGAAAAAAATGAAAACGGACTACCTGTCAAAAAGCTCGAAGTGCGCTTCGACGCTATGCTTCAAAGCCAGGACGGAATGTTGATTAATGTGAAAAGTTTGAAAAGCAGTATTGCTGTAGCATATCCGAACTAAAGCGTTTTTGTAAAAACGGAGGCTTTCTATTCGTATTTATGTAAATTTCATTTAAGAGAAAATCTTATCTTTGGGAGCGCGTTTGAAACAAAAAATATAGCGCGAGACTGTTTCAATATTTCCCAAAACCGTTGTCCAGCCGTCTCATGAATAGAAGTTTACTAATCCCATGGCTGCTGTTTTTCTCCTTTTTTTCCACTTACCTGAAAGGACAAAATTGTGGTTGCTACGGCTGTAATATTCCCATCCCGCCAAATTCTACGGACACTATTGAGTTTGAATTTACTGACGTTATCAATAATGATCTTTCCAATCCGACGCAGGGTGTTTGCGGTATAGAAATTTCGTTCCGGCACAACCGGATTCGCGGTTTGGAAATTTCACTCATTTCTCCCTCCGGTCAGGAAATCCGACTCGTAGGTACTAACCTGCCTAACCCCACGATACAAACTACACTGAATACGCTTTGGAATATTTTATTTGTAAAAAGCGGCGATCCTGCAAATCCCGACCCCGGCATTCCCGCTACCTGGACGAACGCTACCAACTGGGTAAACGGCGGCCGCTATACCGGAAATTATTATCCGAATTCAGGCAGTCTTGAAAATTTCAATATCGGCCCGGTAAACGGAACCTGGCGGCTGGTGATTCGAAATTTTAATACATTTTCCAATTATTCGGGCGTGCTGATTGATTTCCGCATTATTTTATGTGACCCAAACGGGATTGAATGTTGCTTCGCAAATGCCGGTCAACCACAAACGCTTTCTATAAATAATGCATGCGAGGGAGACACTACCCTGCTGGTGAACACAAACGTCATTTATAGCAGTATTCCGCCCGATACTATGGAGTACGGTTATACCTGGCTGATCGCTCAAAACCAGATTATTCTTGAAATTGATTCCACCCCCGACCTAACCGGCTACCCGGCAGGTAGTTACCAGGTTTGTGGTTTTTCATACCAGAGAATTCACCAGGACAGCATACCTGTGCCGGACGGCATTTTGCGGGTGGACACGCTGAGAAATCAGTTGAACGTGTTCACGCCTCCTTTTTGTGGCGACGTTGCCAACCGCTGCATCGAAGTGAATATTTCCGCGCCGCCCCCGCCCGTGTTGCTTCGCGATACAATTTGCTTTGGCGACATTTACACCGTCGGCGACAGCACTTATACCTCGGCAGGAAATTATACTATCCCGGTGCGGCTCCCCACCGGCTGCGACAGTATTGTAGAATTAG
>CALMIT010000258.1 GCA_937864255.1 uncultured Saprospiraceae bacterium | reverse complement strand
CGGAGTTTTAGTAACAAAACCCAGAGAAGTATCGGGCATCAAAAGCAGCGTTTCAGTGAAATCGGGAAAAATATCCGCCGATTCCATAGTGCCTTTAAATTTCAAATCCTGCGGACCAAAACGGTCAAGACTGTTGAAGCTGAAAGGATCGAGTTTGAAAAAAAACGAGTCGCGTTTGTACACGCCGCCCTGCGTACCGGGCGCGTCGTAAAAAACAAAAGAGTTTTTTTTGCTTTGCAAAGAAGGAAAAATCGCAATGTCTTCGCGGGCAGATTTGTTTGCCGGAGCATCCACAAGCAGCACGCCGCTCAAATGTTCAATGCGTGAGTTAATAGCGTTGGCTACCGGTTTGCCTTTTTTATCCACCTGACCTGTGGGAACAAAAATGTCGAAATAGCGCACGGAATCCAGCGCAATATCAAATTGGTCATAATTAAAATGAAAATCCTTGCCCAAAAGCGTGGAAAAGCCCGCGAAAAGCTTACCGTCAAAATCCATATTCCGGTTTTCTTTCAGGAGAATCCGGTCGCTAAAAGGTAAAAGCCCAACCTGCTGGCGCTCGCTGAATTCAATATTTTTCACGCCCTGAATGTCAATGCCTTTTTGGGTCAGATTAAAAACTCCGTTCGTTTCTTCCGTTTTGGAATTGATCTGCAAAGCGTCGTAGTCCACTTTTTGCTGGCTCGCTTCCGCGTAATGAAATACTTTGTCTTTCACAGTGACAATTTGCTTGTCGCTGTCATAATTTATAAATCCCTTCGCCACCAAATCGTACAACAAACTCTGAATGTTTTCCACACTATATTTCGGGTCGAGTCTTTTGGCGAGGTAGTTGGCGTCTTGCACGTTGCCTTCTTTTTCCGCTACCGCTTTAATTACAGCGATTGGATTATACGTGGCTATATTTTGCATCCTCCGGTAATCGCTTTCGCGAAAAAATTTCAACGATTCAAAAACAACTTCTTTCTCTCTGGCGCCTACGCTCACGGTCTTTTTACCGATCAAAACAGAATCACGATCAAGAAAACAGATGACGTCGTCCGTATTGATATTCACCTGGTGCATACTGCTGAAAAACGGATTTCGATCGCTGGCGCGGTCGCCTCTGGTGAGTTGGAGTTCTTTATTTTGAATATTAAAACGCACACGAACCGAGGGATGATAAATAGAATCTTTTCCAAAATACAGCGTGGATTCTACTTGTTCAGCGACTACCTGCTCGCCCCGTTTGATGATAAATAATTCGGCGAGTCCTTTATAATTGAATCCTTTTTGGGCATTTTTTATTTTCAATTCTGCGCGGTTGTCGCGCGTTCCATAACCATAAACTGTGGTACCCTGCAACCTGAAACCTCCGATAAATTCTATTCCCTGCCCGATTTGATCTATTTTTAAAATTTGCTCTTTGGACTCAAAACGTGGGTAACTTCCGCCGGTCGCATCGTTGCCGACTACGAGTTTGTCTTCAAATTTTCCTTCAATCGTCTTTTCGCCAAAAAACTGCGGGTAATGCAATTTTGCACTGGCTACTTCATAAAGACTTTTTTTGGTTTCCAATTCATATTTATCCAACAGGCAGTAAACTCCCGCATCCAATCCGAGGCGTTCCCAGGTCACTTTGCCGCCTTCGCCGCGCCAGATTCCTTCGGTTGGAAAGTAACTTCCCTTTGTTTGCAAAATCACAATTGAGTCCTGTTTTCGGGAACATATCAGATTGATTTCCGCATATTTTATCAATGGTTGTTTGTTTTCATAAGCCCATTCGTATCTGGGCGCATCGGCGATCCAGTTGACGCCCAAATCAGACTGCCGCAGGTATTTATTTTCAAAAAAAGGAAATGAAAATTGTAAAAAATCGAGGTACGGATTCAGTTTCCGGTTTTCTATATCAGCGATCAGATTGTCCAAAACGGCGTGCCAGTCGCGAAATCTGGTTTCACCATTTCCCGCATTTTTTGCAATATTCAGGCAGCGCAGATATTCATAAAAGTAAGGACTCGCCGTCATGCGCTGCGCCAGCATCCCGTTGGAAGTTTTGATGATTTGTATTATCTCCGGTTCGGTAAACATGCCGGCTTTCCAGTTTTTTTCAAACAGCGAAAATTCTTCTTCGAGCTTTTGCTGCTTCCCCGCAGTCATGTATTCTTTTAACTGGATCAAATACTCGGTCGGAACTTCCGAAAATTGTTCAAGACGCTGCGCTTCGAGAGAAAATGCGGACAAAAGAAAGCAGGTGAAAAAAAGCAATGCTCTGATCATTAATCAAAAAATTTTTTGAAACGCAGCAAAAACCGGCTGCGATGAATGGATTCTAAAATTGAGGGCGGCTTCAGTCCAATGGTCGCAAAACCATGCAAACCCAGTTTCCCTCTTTTAATTCTTTTTCAGGAAAAAGTTTCACTTTCTCGATTTCAGATTTCATGCGTTCGACATCTTCCTGCAAAAAACCGGAAATCAGCAGGCAGCCATTTTTATTCAAACTGGTTTTCAACGCGGGCAGAGATTCCAAAATTACGTTTCGGTTGATATTGGCAAGTATCACGTCGAAGTTTTTACCCCGCACATCAGCAAGGACGCCGCAGCGTGCTTGCACGTTGCTTACGTTGTTTTTTTCGCAGTTTTCGAGGGTGTTTTGAAAAGCCGCTTCTTCAATGTCAATCGCCTCCAGGGCTGAAGCGCCCATTTTAGCAGCCAAAATCGCCAGAATGCCGGTACCGCAGCCAAAGTCAAAAACTTTTTTGCCTTCAAAATCCAAATGCTCCATGGCGCGGATCATCATGCGGGTGGTTTCGTGGTGACCCGTGCCAAAAGCCATTTTAGGATTTATAACCAGATCGAACCGCACATTTTCAGGCGGGGAATGAAAATCAGCGCGGATGCAGCAAAAATCATCCACAAGGATTGGGTGAAAATTACTTTCCCAGATTTCATTCCAGTTCTGCCCTTTTATGAATTTTTTCTCAAAATCGAAATCAAATTCCTTTTTTAATTCAATCAGTTGATTTTCAACAGATTTTGTAAAAAATTCGGCAGGAATAAATGCACTGAATCCCGTCTCATTTTCCTCAAAAGTATCGAAAGGCAGTTCACCCACAAATGCAATTAGCACCTCGTTCAAAGCCGTATCATTTGTAAAAATAAATTGCCAGTAATCCATCTAAATCTGCGAAATATTTAGGTTTTGGAAGGTTCGGACGACCAGTATTTTTGGGTGGATGGCGCTACGCCGAGGTTTTCGTCTATATTCACTTCCGGGAAATTTGTTTTAATGCCGATTTTGATAATTGCCAAATGATGCACGGCGTGGTCAAAAGCATAAAGCAATTCGCGGCCGATAGTCGTCTGGATAAGACTTTTTTCTTCGGCGCTCGATTCTCCGAAGTCTCCCAAAATGCCAATTTGCTGCTTTTCCGACAATAATTCGATTTTGTTGGCGAGCGTCCTGAATGATATGCCCGCAAAGTTGCAGTCTTCTTCCAGTCGCGGATCGCGTTCCCGCCTTGCGTAATCTATCATGGCGCCGCCAGCGTCGCGGATGATACAATTGTAAAAGTCAAAAATATGCCTGAAATGCTGCCCTAAAGTAGAGCCGTTAAAAACGTTCAGCGGACGGGTGTATTGATGATTTTCAAGTAAATCAATGGTGCTGACGATTTGGTTCAGCATTTGAAAATTACCCCTTACGCAATCCATAATTAATTGATTTTCAGGTTATTTGTAAACTTCTTTTCTGCTTGCCCGAAGCGTATTCATCATAAGCGAAGTCACGGTCATCGGGCCTACGCCCCCCGGAACCGGCGTAATAAAGCTGCTTTTCGGCGCTACGGATTCAAAATCCACATCACCCGTCAGCCTGAATCCGCTTTTTTTACTGCTGTCTTCCACCCTGTTGATGCCTACGTCAATTATCACCACGCCTTCTTTGACCATGTCGCCTTTAATAAAATTCGGGATTCCAATCGCCGCCACAATGATGTCGGCATTTCTGCAATGCGCCGCCAAATCTTTCGTGCGGCTGTGTGTCATCGTCACCGTACAATTACCCACTTTCGCTTTGCGGCTCAGCAGCAGACTCATCGGCGTGCCGACGATATTGCTTCTGCCTACCACCACGCACTCTTTTCCGGATGTTTCAATATTGTATCGCTCCAGCATTTGCAAAATGCCGAACGGCGTAGCCGGCAGGTAACAGTCCAAACCTTGCGCCATGCGACCAAAATTGACCGGGTGAAAACCATCCACGTCTTTTTTCGGATCAATGGCGAGCGTAATTTCCTGTTCGTCAATACGGGCAGGCAGCGGCAACTGCACAATAAAACCGTCAATGTCCGGATTTTGATTTAGATCGCTGATAATTCGGAGCAATTCTTCCTGCGAAATATCTGCATCGCGACGGATCAGTGTGGAATGAAAACCTACCTCTTCGCAGGATTTTACTTTGTTTCCGACGTAGGCTTCGCTTGCCGGATTGTTGCCTATCAAGACCGCAGCCAGGTGCGGCACTTTTCCGCCTTGTTTTTTTATTTTTTCTACTTCTTCGGCTATTTCTGATTTAATCGTTTGGGCGAGTTGTTTGCCGTCAATCAAAGTCATCCGGGATTGCTTTAAAAGTTTAAAATGATGATGACAAAGGTAGAAATGTGTTTTTGAATTGCAAACGGGAATTTATTCAGTATCAAAAAGCAGTTTTTACAATTTTTTCAAAACTAATTTTTCATTTTAGCAGGAAAATCAACTTACATGAAAATTTTTATAAAAAATCTCGCGACCTATTT
>CALMIT010000257.1 GCA_937864255.1 uncultured Saprospiraceae bacterium | reverse complement strand
TGGAAGGAAAAGACGTGCGCATGAGCGGGCAGGATGTGAAACGCGGTACTTTCAGCCACCGCCACGCTGTATTTTATGATGACAATAATTTCCAGGAATACAACCGGCTCATCGGTCTGACGGAGCGGCAGGGCTGGTTTAGAATTTACAACTCGCTGCTGAGCGAATTTGCCGTGCTGGGTTTTGAATACGGCTACTCGCTTGCCACGCCCGATTCGCTGGTGATTTGGGAGGCACAGTTTGGCGACTTTTACAATGGCGCACAAACCATCGTGGATCAGTACATCTTCGCCGCCGAGAGCAAATGGCAGCGGATGAGCGGCCTTGTGATGCTCCTCCCGCACGGCTACGAAGGGCAGGGACCCGAGCACTCCAGCGCGCGGCTCGAGCGTTTTCTGCTGGCTTGCGCCAATTACAATGTGACTGTGGCCAACATCACCACGCCCGCTAATTTTTTCCACGTGATACGCCGCCAACTGGCGCGCCCTTTCCGCAAACCCCTGATCATCATGTCGCCCAAGTCTTTGTTGCGCCACCCGGAATGTATTTCCGAGGTAAAAGATTTTATCGGCGAAACGCGCTTCCTGGAAGTGATTGACGACGCGGCGGTGGGTGCAAAAGACTCCAAAAAAATCAAAAAGCTGTTGCTGTGCTCCGGCAAAGTTTATTACGATTTGCTCAATAAAAAGCGCGAGGACGGGCGCGACGACGTAGCCATCGTGCGGGTGGAACAATTGTTTCCCCTGCCGGAAAAACAACTCGAAGCGATCTTCAAAAAATACAGTGGCGCAAAAGTCGTATGGGTGCAGGAAGAACCGGAAAACATGGGCTCCTGGAATTACCTGCTCGGACATTACTGCGGCAAAAAGCAAATCGAACTGGTGTCCAGACCCGCAAGCGCATCGCCCGCCACCGGCTACAAAGCCCGCCACGATCAGCAGCAAAAAGATGTGGTGGAGCGAGCCTTTGGGTAAGTGAAATTCGTGCACTGTTTTAAATACGAAAAAGAAAACAATGAGACCAATTTTATTTTTATTAATAATTCTAAATATAAATTGTAGGCACAACAATTTTAAAGAGCAAGACTTAAATGGAAAATTGGTAAAAGAATTGAAAACTGAAATAATTAGATATTTTAATAAAGTAATAGATCATAATATGGAAGGGTTAGTTCAGATGATAAACTTATCACCTGAAAAGCAAGAAGAATTACGCGCACACAGAATAATTAAAGAAAATAAAGTCAAATTGATAAATAGGATTGAAACACTGATAAAGGAATTAACTATTTCAAATTTTGAAAAACAACAATTATTAATTTGTCTGAAAGAAGAAGGAAAAGATAAAGAATGTACAGATCGCATGATAGTATTAATGAAGCCAATTACCTCTTTTTTATATGATGCCGGACAAAGCGTCTTTAGCGATATAAATATGGTTGTCTTTGAAAATAAGTGGTACCAAGAAGGTGTTTCGGAATTAGAAAATTGTAGCAAATACAAAGAGGGAAAATTTTATTACTTTCTTCCCGAGTCGCAATCTGATACAGTCAATATCATTAGATTTTTAAATAAACAAATTGATATATATAAAGGACAAGAGGTTGAAACATATCTATCATGGACTTCAAATTGTACTTATGAATATACTATTCCTGGTATTGGAAAAGGTAAAACAGAAATTTTGGGAGAATTTCAAGGAGGCTACCTATTTTTCAACTCACAGGAAGGAATGGATAAAGTAGTTGAAAAATCTTTTGGGAAAGTGTACATAAAAAATAAATAATCTATCAACCTGGCTACCTATAAATAATTTATTTGCCTATAAATATGCATAAGCACTTTAATAGAACTAAAACAGGAAAACTAAACAAGGATCAGCTAAATCATCACCGCCGATCTATTCGCTATTATTACGAACGCATCATCCATGATGAAAGAGCTACCACGATATTTCAAATTACACCATCAACGATCCGGCAAATAGGCGGGCGATAAATTTCATACAAGATGAACAAAAACTACCTTTTTACATCGGCGAGGCTGGGATTCAGGGACTGGCAGGAAGCGGATGTCCCTTTGATGGCGACAATAAATGCTGATCCGGAAGTGATGGAGTTTTTCCCCGGACTCGTGACCTCCGAAGAGACCGCAGCGTCAATCGGCAGAATGAAAAACATGCTGGCGGAAAAAGGATTCTGCTATTTCGCGGTGGACGAGTTGGAGCACGGCGAGTTCATCGGTTTCATCGGGCTGGCCTGGCAGACTTACGAGTCCGAGTTTACACCTTGCGTGGATATTGGCTGGCGGCTGGCTAAAAAATATTGGGGAAAAGGATACGCCACCGAAGGCGCTAAAAGATGCCTCGAATACGCTTTTAAAGAACTCGGCTTGGCAAACATCAAAGCCACCGCGCCGAAAGCCAACCTGAAATCCATCCGCGTCATGGAAAAAATCGGCATGAAAAAACAACTTGAATTTATACACCCCCGGCTACTCGGCAATAAAAGGCTGGAAAATTGTGTCTGTTACGAGATTTGATAAAACAGCGCTTCAAGTTATACTGCTTTTTCGGGCGCAGCCAATTCCGGTGGCTAACAAAAAAAGGGCTACAAAAATATTTTTGTAGCCCTTGCTAATCAAGTCGGGGTTGCAGGATTCGAACCTGCGACCCCCTGCTCCCAAAGCAGGTGCGCTAGCCGGACTGCGCTAAACCCCGATACAATGTTTTAAAAGCGCGGTGAGGGCGGGATTCGAACCCGCGGTACCGTTTCCAGTACGACAGTTTAGCAAACTGTTGGTTTCAGCCACTCACCCACCTCACCAGTATCTTAAAAGCAGAATAAATTTCTACTCAAGAAGCGTATCAAAAAGAACTTTTTGGAGTGTGTTGAAGAAAACTCCCGGGTGCTTTTTTCAAAAGCGGCACAAAAGTATGTAACCACATCGGAAAAATCAAGCGATTACAAAATTTAGCATTTTTTATTTTCTTTTATAAAATACGCCGCACGGGAAAGCCTTTAAATTAAAGACTTTTAGAAGTCAGGACTATTCAGACTCAGGCGTATTTTTTTCTCCAACTCAATCACATTATCCTTAAAAAGGGTGTCGGTATCCAGCAAGTCTTGCACCGTCTTACAGGAATAAATGACCGTGCTGTGATCGCGTCCGCCAAAATTGTCGCCAATGGACTTCAGAGAATGGTTGGTCAGGTTTTTTGCCAGGTACATGGAGAGCTGGCGAGCTATAACGATGGAGCGTTTTCGGGTTTTGCCGGCTAATTTTTCTACGGGTACATTAAAATGCTCTGCTACCAGTTTTTGAATAAAATCAACAGTCATTTCCTTATTGATATTGGAAACAAAATTTTTAATCACCTCTTTGGTGAGCATCAAATCTATCTCGCGCCGATTGAGAGAAGACTGCGCAATGAGTGAAATCAAGACGCCTTCGAGTTCGCGAATGTTGTTTTTGATATTGTAGCAGATAAATTCAGTAACGTCCTGCGAAAGCTCAACGCCTTCCTGGTTCATTTTGGATTCGAGAATGGCCAGGCGGGTTTCAAAGTCGGGCGCTTGCAGGTCCGCAGATAGTCCCCATTTAAAACGTGAAATCAGGCGCTCTTCCATGCCCGCCAAATCTTTCGGCGCGCGGTCGGAAGTAAGTACGATTTGTTTGCCGTTTTGGTGAAGTTGATTAAAAATGTGGAAGAATATTTCCTGTGTTTTGGGTTTGTTTTCTAAAAACTGGATGTCATCCACGATAAGCACGTCTATCAACTGGTAAAAATTGACAAAATCACCAACTGCATTATTTTTAATAGATTGGATGATCTGATTGGTGAATTTTTCGGTCGAAACATAGAGCACCGTCTTATTTGCATTGTCTTTCAGCACTTTATTGCCGATGGCGTGTGCGAGGTGCGTTTTACCCAGACCCACCGAACCAAAAATCACGAGCGGATTAAAAGCAGTTCCGCCCGGTTTATTGGCTACCGCCAATCCGGCCGAGCGCGCGAGCCTGTTGCAGTCGCCCTCGATAAAATTATCGAAAGTATAATTGGAATTTAGTTGCGGGTCAATTTTCACCTTCCGAATGCCGGGTATCACAAACGGGTTTTTGATATTGTCGGTATCAAAAACGCCGGGCGTATTATCATCGCGATCTGAGAAGTCAGTGCGGCTGGTATTGCGACTGTTGTCCGAAGCATTTTCCATCAAAATCTGGTATTCCAGCCTTCCTTTGTCGCCGAGTTCTTTGCGGATGGTCATTTTCAACAATGATACATAATGCTCTTCCAGCCATTCGTAAAAGAATTTGTTGGGTACCTGGATGGTAAGGGCGTTATTTTCGAGCCTTACGGGGCGAATCGGCTCAAACCAGGTCTTAAAACTTTGCGTATTGACATTACGCCGGATAGTTTGAAGACAGTTGCCCCACACAGTGGTGTGATCTTTTATCATTATCATTCTTCAGATTGACTTTGTACCGCTATTTTTCAATAAGAAACCCGGGTATCAAGATACAATAATCACGAGAAACCCAAGTAAATTTGAAAGAAAATTTACCGGTAATTTTAAACCATCGTTACAACCATCAAGATTGTGTAGTTATTCCTGAGTATCAGTAAGTTAAAGGAGAAGGATTGCTAACGCCTTAAAAAAACTCCGTGCTTTTCCTGCCATTTTTCCTGACAAAACCGAAGCATTGGCGTGTCAGATTTTGTGGTGGCGAAGGACTGCAAAGGTGGAAAAAAAAATCAAAAGGAAAATTATCGAATCGGAGATTTTTCACATTTTTTTTCTGCTAATATATGTAAAATTTCCGACTGAATATTGTGCAAAAATTTTATCGTTTGATTATCAGCGATTTGCAAAAAAATAGAAAAAGAAGACCGAACTACTATTTTTAAAAATTTGATTTACAACAACAAAGAGCTGCTTTTTTTACTAATACGATTAAAAAATAATTTGAAAAAATACTGATTTGTTTGCGCTTGTTTTTGCCTTTGCTTATCAATTGATTTTTGACATAATCAAAAAAAATCAATCTATTTTCTGACTTTTAAATAGCGTATGAAAGGGCTTGAAGCTTTTTTCAAAGTACACATCCAGCCTACCCAAAATTACACCGCCCCAACCCACCTGATTTACCAAAACCGATTTTCCGCTTTTGTTTTTCAAAATTGCCGGTTTATCCATGAACGTGTGTGAATGACCACCGATAATCAGGTCAATATCTTCACTTTGCGCCACAAAAATCCTATCAGATATTTTGTTATCATTATTTTCAAAACCGAGGTGAGAAAGACAAATCACATAGTGGCAGCCATGATCGTGACGCAATTGTCGGGCAGTTCTATTTGCATTTTCAACCGGATCCAGATAACGCGTCTCTCTAAAAAGACTTTTGGGTACCAAGCCATCAAGATTTATTCCCACGCCAGTTACGCCGATTTTCAGTCCTTCTTTTTCAAAAATTTTGTAGGAAATGGTTCGCCGGTCCAGTTCCGTATTTTTTAAATCGTAGTTACAAATGATAAAAGGAAAATTGGCGTGGTGCATTTGCTTTGCCAGTCCGTCCGTGCCTTTGTCAAAATCGTGATTACCCAGCGTAGCAGCGTCGTAGCCCATTTCAGACATAAGTTTGATTTCCAATTCGCCCCCGAAATAATTAAAATATGGCGTACCCTGAAAAAAATCGCCCGCGTCCAGCAGAAGTATATTTTTCTCAGCGGTTCTGATTTCCTTTATCAAAGCCGCTCTTCTTGCCGCTCCGCCTAAGCCCTGCATTTTGCTTCCGTCCATCGGAAAAGGCTCAATACGGCTATGTACGTCGTTGGTATGCAAAATGGTCAGTTTCAGAAAATCACCCGTTTCCAGCGCTGCGAAAGGAAAAGCGCCGCCGGCAAGCATCAGCGATGAAAAAGAGGTTTTTTGTAAAAATTCGCGCCTTTGCATTTTCTTGTTTTTAATGATTGGCAAGAATGATTCTACCGTCCACTTTACTTTCGACGATCTGCCCTTGCTGCTCCATTTTTTTGATTCCGTTTATAAAAACTTCCCGCACGAGGTAGCCGGTTTCGATTCTTGGCTGGCTGGCAAAAAAGTTGCATCCGGCATTTCCAAAAGCAATAAAATCGGGAAGCGCCGCGGTGTATATTTTATCTTCGTGCAACGGCTGATTGTTGAGCCGGATGTTTTGAGCTTTTTTACCCACGATTTCAAATCGAAAATTTTGACTGACCGGCCAACCGCCGTCGGCGGCAATGACATCAGCCAACTGGCGCACCATTCCGCCCGAAATGTGCAGTATCACCAGCCGGTTTTCAAACGGCATAATTTCATACATTTTACCGATGGTAATTTCGCCTTCCGGCAATTCAAACAAGCGCACTCCGCCAAAATTTAATATAGAAAAATCTACTGAATCACCGGCGTATTCCAACGATTCCCGATACAACAAATCCGCCAAAAAATTACCTAAAGCAGATTCTGGACGCTCCAGAAATAATGACGCCTTATTGTGTCCGATGACCTCGTTCATGGCGCGTCCCATCTGTTCTTTATAAGGCGAGATTACTTGCCGGATGGACGTATCGGCGGGAGGCAATTGAGCGGCGGGGCTTATTGAATAGTTTTCGGATTCTATTTTTCCGGTTGGAAAAATGGCGCAGCCCGCTCCAAACAAAATGATAAAAACGGAGAAGCTTAACCATTTACACCGGAAAGAAAAATTCATTTAAAATGACTTTTAGCCTAAAATAATACCGGCTTCTTTTTTGATGGCGATCTGCGCTTTGTCGAGCGCTGTTTCCTTACCGCTTAAAAAATTGAGCAAAACGCCTGAGAGTTCTTTAGCCGGAGCCTCGGGCGAAAGAGTTGCCGCAATTTCATTGACGATACTGACTGCTTCGTCGCGCGAAAGTTTGATGATTTCCCACAACTGCTCGCTCACATATACTTGTTGGGTGATATTGTATTCAAATTCCTGCTGAATCGCCAGCAGCATAGCGATTCTCAAATCTTTGGCGCTCATATCTGCCTCGCGCAACC
>CALMIT010000256.1 GCA_937864255.1 uncultured Saprospiraceae bacterium | reverse complement strand
GAAAAACTTTCGGCTCAATGAGCAGTACTTCGGGAATGGTGAGAGGCGTGATGATCATTTATAAAAAGTGGATAAGGGATTATAAAAGGTTTATGAGGGTTTATAAGGGATTATGAAGATTTTTGGGTAGTTGCTATTTTGAGTTTTGTCAACATAAATCCGATTATCTGGATTTGTTTGCGCAAGCGATAATAGTCTGATATTGAGATATAATTTAGTTCGGCTCCTATAATGATTAGGTTTAGTGTTTCCATCAGGCTGCCGTAGGCGATAGTTAAAAAATATTTTTTGTCATTTTGAGTACTTCTCGAATTTCCCTCTGCAATATTATTAGCGATAGAAATGGCAGCTCTTTGAATTTGACTTGTCATTCCGAATCGTTCTTCGGGAGGAAAGTGTCGAGTAAGAGCATAAACTTCTATTATAAGTTCTTTGCTTTTCTTCCAAACTTCCAACTTTTCAAAAGAAAATACTCTAAGGTTTTCCATGTGTTTTTAGTTTTCAATTTCAAAAAATAAATCCTTGTCAAATAATAAAACATAGACAAGTAAACCCTCATTACCCTTTATCCACTTTCATAAACGCGGAACAAATTTAGAACAAGGAACAAAGAATTTAAATATAGAGCAATAAACCCTCATAACCCTTCATCAACCCTCATCCACCGAATTTACCCCTTCACTATCCGCTTCAAATATTCCCCGTATCCGCTTTTTTCCAACGGCTGGGCGAGGCGGAGCAGTTGTTCGGTGTCAATGAAGCCCATGCGCCAGGCGATTTCTTCGATACAGGCGATTTTGATGCCTTGCCGTTTTTCTATCACGCGCACAAATTCGGTGGCGTCGCTCAGGGAATCGAAGGTGCCGGTGTCGAGCCAAGCGGTGCCGCGGTTAAGTACGCCGACTTTCAGCTTGCCCATTTCCAGGTAAACCCTGTTGACGTCGGTGATTTCGTATTCGCCGCGGGCGGAAGGTTTGATATTTTTGGCTATTTCCACCACATTTTCATCGTAATAATACAGCCCGGGCACGGCGTAGTTGCTTTTGGGCTGTTTGGGTTTTTCTTCGATGCTGAGTGCATTGAAATTTTTGTCAAACTCTACCACACCGTAGCGTTCCGGGTCGGCTACGCCATAGGCAAAGATGACCGCTCCTTCTTCCAGTGCGGCAGAACTTTGAAGCAATTTACTCAGTCCGCTGCCGTAAAAAATATTGTCGCCCAGAATGAGCGCTGCTTTGTCGCCGTTGACAAATTTTTCACCGATGACAAATGCCTGCGCCAGTCCGTTAGGCACTTCCTGTACGGCGTATTCAAAACGGCAACCAAGATCGGCGCCGTCGCCCAGCAGCCTTTCAAACGACTCCTTATCGTGTGGTGTGGTGATGATCAATATTTCGCGGATGCCGGAAAGCATGAGCATGGACAGCGGATAATAAATCATCGGCTTGTCATAAATCGGCATCAACTGCTTGCTGATGGCTTTGGTGATAGGGTAGAGGCGCGTGCCGGATCCGCCGGCGAGTATGATTCCTTTCATAAACAGACACTAATTTTCACTAATTTCACTAAAATTGATTCAGAGGATAACTCTTTTGTGTTCTAAAGATTCGGAGCCAAAATTTACAATGATTCCCAAGCGGGACTTTGCGATCGCGATGTAGTTTAAGGTTTGTGTGATATGTGGATCTGCAATGGCTTCGCAAGCCTTTACTTCTAAAATTATCTTATCGAAAACCACAAAATCTGCGAAAAATTTATGCGGTAAAACGATGTCTTTATACTCAACAACAAATGCTTTTTCTCTTTCAAAAGGAATATTTCGTGTCTTAAATTCGTACTCCATTGCATCTTTATAAACTATTTCGGAAAGCCCGACACCAAGTATTCGATGTATTTCCATACATATCCCAACTACCTGATAATATTCTTCTTTAAATAAAAGCTGCGCCATCCGCTATTCGTGAAATTTGTGGCAATTGGTGTCTTTATCTTTCTGCGTATTGTTTTTCGTAGTAATATTGGTAATTGCCGGAGGTGACGCTGTCGAGCCAGGTTTGGTTTTGCAGGTACCAGTCAATGGTTTTGCTCAAGCCTTCTTCAAATTGCAGCGAGGGTACCCAGCCGAGTTCGTTTTTGAGTTTGCCGGCATCAATGGCGTAGCGAAGGTCGTGTCCGGCGCGGTCTTTCACGTAAGTGATCAATTGCGTCGAAGTACCTTCCGGTCGGCCGAGTTTTTGATCCATCAGTTTTATCAAAAGACGGATCAGGTCGATATTGCGCCATTCGTTGTGTCCGCCGATGTTGTAAGTTTCGCCATGTCTGCCTTTATGAAAAATTACGTCAATGGCGGCGCAGTGATCCTCCACGTAAAGCCAGTCGCGCACGTTGATCCCTTCGCCGTACACCGGCAGCGGGCGGTTGTGGCGAATGTTATTAATAAAAAGCGGAACCAGTTTTTCAGGAAACTGATTGGGTCCGTAATTATTGGAACAATTGCTGATCACTACCGGCAAACCGTAAGTGTGGTGAAAAGCCCGCACCAGATGGTCGCTGCTGGCTTTGGAAGCCGAATAAGGACTGCGCGGGTCATAAGGCGTGGTTTCGGTAAAAAAGCCGCCGCCCATTTCCAGCGAGCCATATACTTCATCGGTGCTGATGTGGTAAAAAAGTTTGCCTTCGTAATGTCCCGCCCAGTGTTTTTTGGCAGTTTGTAAAAGATTGGCCGTGCCGACGATATTGGTCTGAATAAAAGCGAGCGGGTCGGCGATGGAACGATCCACGTGGCTCTCCGCTGCGCAATGCAGCACGCCGTCAAATTTGTATTTTTCAAAAAGCGATTCCAACAGCTCGCGGTCGCAGATGTCGCCTTTTACAAAAGTGTAATTTTCCTGATCCTCAATGTCGCTGAGGTTTTCGAGGTTGCCCGCGTACGTCAGCGCGTCAAGGTTGACAATATGGTATTGCGGATAGCGCCTGACAAATCTGCGCACGAGGTGTGATCCGATAAATCCTGCGCCGCCGGTGATGAGGAGATTTTTCATGAATAACGAATATTGAATGACGATTGACGAATGATGAGTGACATCTCGGCTGAGCCGAGAACAAGTGGCGAATGCCAAGTTGTATATTAAAATTTAATGCCGATCTCTCTAAATGTTATTTTGAAATTGGTTTTTTATTTCTGGCTGTTTGAATACTTTTTACCGTAATGGAGAGTAATTCGTTTGCTTCGGCATAATTTATTTCAAATTGGTTTTCAGAATTTGAATGAAGCGCCTGTATCAATTCAATCCAGTACATAGATTCATCCAACTCCTCCTCTACTATTTTTAATTTATTGATAAAATCAGCAGGAGATTTTGCTCTGCAAGCCGCCCTGTAATTTGCTCCGACTGATGCTGCCGACCGAATCAACTGCTGCTTAATTATTTTTAATTCGATGTTGTTCGGCAAGCCGCGCAGAGACGTAATGACTGAAATGGTAAAGGTTTTAAACCTGTTTTTTAAATTTTCAAAAGCCATATCGTTTTAGTTTTAAATGTTTTACTAAACCACTCGTCACTCGAATCATTCGTCATTCGTCATTCGAATCACTCCCCACTCCCATAAATTCTCTCAATAATCTCTACCGTTTTCATGCCTTCGAGGGCGTTGGTGGTGATTTCATTTTTGCCGCTGAGTGCGCCCAACACGTTTTCGATGACAAAATGATGATTGGCTGCCGAGCCGGTGTAGCCGCCGTATTGATTGGGCGGATTGGAAGGCGGTAATTCCGGTTGTTCGAAGTTTTTCACGTGGCAATACTCAATTCGCTCCATGTACTGTCCGCCGATTTTGATAGTGCCTTCGCTGCCGACGATGGTCAGGCTGCTTTCAAAATTCTGATCCCACACGGCGGTGGAGTAGGAGAGCGTGCCGAGTGCGCCGCCTTCGAGTTCGAAATGAACCACCCCGCTGTCTTCAAAATCAATACTGTCGGCGTGGGTGAAGTTGGCAAAACGCGCCCGGATATTTTTCAGATCGCCGAAGAGCCAGTAAATCATGTCTATAAAATGCGAAAACTGCGTGAAGAGTGTGCCGCCGTCGAGCGCTTTGTCGCCGTGCCATTTATGTTGTACGCCGCCGGGACGATAATAGCGGTCGTCGCGATTCCAAAAACAATTGACGCTGACGAAATAAATGTCGCCAAGGGTTTTATTTTCAATCACAGATTTGATCCACACGGCGGGTGGCGAATAGCGATTTTGCATCACGCAAAACACCTGGCGGTTTATATTCAGGGCGCGGTGGATGACCTTTTCACATTCGGCTTTGCTCAGGCCCATCGGCTTTTCGATGACGACGTGTTTGCGGGCATCCAGTACCTGGAGCGCCTGTCGGGCGTGCAGCCCGTTGGGCGTACAAATACACACTACGTCCATTTCAATGCCGCTGTCCAGCAGGCTTTCTATATTTTCAAAAAAAGGAATTACATCCAGTTCCGTCGGCAGAGAAAGTTCGCCTTTCGGCAAAATGTCGCAAAGCGCTGCCAATTCGGTTTCAGGATTGCCGGTGATGATGGCGGCGTGGCGTTTGCCGATTTGCCCGCAGCCGACGACAGCAAATTTTATCTTTTTCAAAAGTTAAGTTGGTATTCGGTGTTTGGCTTTCGGTATTGGGTATTTGGCACTCGCAATTCGAAAAATTCGTCATTCCACATTCGTTCAGGGTTTATGAAGGTGGATGAAGGATTATGAGGGTTTATCGGTTCGATATTCAAAATTCCTTGCTCACTATTCTACATTTTTCACTCGTCATTCTACACTCGTCACTCTACACTTGTTCAGGGTTTATGAAGGTGGATGAAGGATTATGAGGGTTTATCAGTTCGATATTCAAAATTCCTTGTTCACCATTTTACATTTTTCACTCATTATTCTACACTCGTCACTCCGCATTTTCTTACCCTACCACCATGCCTGCCGCCACCGTTTCGTTCGTGGCCTCATCAATGAGAATAAGGCTGCCCGTGTTGCGGTTTTTGCGATAAGCATCCACAAAAAGCGATTTGGTGGTGCGCAGTTGGATGCGGGCGATGTCGTTCATGGCGATATTTTTATCGTCGAGGTTGCGGTGCAGGGTGTTGATGTCCATTTTGTAACGAATGTCTTTGACAATGCAGCGCACTTCCTGTCCGGCGTGCATGAGTCCGTATTTGCCGCCCGCCTGCAAGGGGCGCTCATTGAACCAGCAAATCATCACTTCCACGTCCTGCGCAATTTCGGGCACATTGTTCTCGCGTACGATCATATCGCCGCGACTGATGTCAATGTCGTCTTCGAGCAGCAGGGTGACCGACATAGGCGGAAAAGCCTCTTCCACCTCGCCGTCGAAACTGTCTATTTTGGCTATTTTGGAGGTGAAGCCGCTGGGCAGCACCATGATTTTGTCTCCTTTTTTAAAAATGCCGCCCGCCACTCTGCCTGCGTAGCCGCGGTAATCGTGGTACTCGTCGGTGTTAGGTCTCACCACATATTGTACCGGAAAGCGACAATCTATCAAATTGTAATCGCTGCCGATGTGTACGTTTTCGAGGTAGTAGAGCAGGGTAGTGCCGCCGTACCAGTTCATTCTTTCGGAGCGCTCCACGATGTTGTCGCCTTTGAGCGCCGAGATGGGTATAAAATGCAGATCGTACACGTCGAGCTTGGAAGCGAAACTTTCAAAATCAGCTTTTATCTGCTCGTACGTGCTTTCGCTGTAATCCACCAGGTCCATTTTATTAATACATACGACGAGGTGCGGGATTTGTAAAAGCGAAGCGATGATGGCGTGCCGACGCGTTTGTTCGATCACGCCGTGGCGGGCGTCTATGAGTATGAGCGCCACATTGGCTGTGCTGGCGCCGGTCACCATGTTGCGGGTGTACTGAATATGTCCGGGCGTGTCGGCGATGATGAATTTACGGCGCGGTGTTGAAAAATAGCGGTAAGCCACGTCTATCGTAATGCCTTGTTCGCGTTCGGCTTTGAGTCCGTCGGTGAGCAGCGCGAGGTTGATGCCTTCTTCGCCCCGCCGCTCGGTCGCCGTTTTTATCGCCTCGTACTGATCCTCAAAAATGGATTTTGAATCGTACAACAGCCGCCCGATCAGCGTGGATTTCCCATCATCCACCGAACCGGCTGTGGTGAAGCGGAGAAGTTCGGAAGAGGGGTATTCGGTGCTCGGTGTTCGGTGTTCGATACTCGGCGCTTGCTGCTCGGGCATTTTTTATTTAATTTTTTGAATAAAAGCGTTGAGTTTTCTTTGAAGCCTATCAAGGTTTTCAAACGAAATTGATGATTCTGTTTCCTGAAAATAGCCGAGACTTTTACATAAGAGAAGTTGGGTTTCCAACTCAAAACTTGACCCCATGGCTATTTCTAAAAACCTTTTGAAATCTCTGTCGCTACTTCTGCTACAGCCCTCCGCAATATTGGAAGGAATAGAAATAGCAGCCTTGTTAAGTTGGGCAATCAAATTGAATTGTTCTTTTTGGGGAAGTTTGGCTGTTTGCAAATAAATTGATTTTGTCAACTCCATTCCCAATTGCCAAACCTCCAGTGTTTTAAAATTTCGCATATCAATTGATTTTAGTTTTCTAAAAAAAAATTACACGATGCCAACTCCGAATACCCAGCCCCCAATACCTAAAAATACCCCATCTTCTTCCGGTCTTCCATGGCGGTTTCCGAGCGCTTGTCGTCGGAGCGGGTGCCGCGTTCGGTGGTGCGGCTGACGGATATTTCAGCGATAATTTCCTCCACCGTGGCGGCGGCAGATGCTACAGCGCCCGTGCAGGTCATATCGCCGATGGTGCGAAAGCGAATGGTTTTTCTGACCACCTCTTCGTCCGGTTTTTTTAAAATAAAATCAGAATCGGCGAGCCACGTGCCGTCGCGCTGAAAACAATCGCGCTCGTGCGAAAAATAGAGATTTGGCAGAGGCACTTTTTCCATCGCCAGGTATTGCCACACGTCGAGTTCCGTCCAATTGGAAATGGGAAACACGCGAAAATGCTCGCCCA
>CALMIT010000255.1 GCA_937864255.1 uncultured Saprospiraceae bacterium | reverse complement strand
GAAGCCTGGTAAGGAATGCCGATTTTGGCGTGGCGCTCCTCAATTTTCGGATTCCCCGCGCCCTGCACTGCTATACCGCTCAAGTCGCCTTTCACGTCCATCATCAGCACCGGAATACTGTGCGCAGAAAGTTGTTCGGCGATGATTTGCAGGGTTTTGGTTTTTCCGCTGCCCGTCGCGCCGGCTATCAGTCCGTGCCGGTTCAGCGTTTTGAAAGGAATTTTTACCAGTGTGTTGCTCAGGGCTTCTTTGTCCAGCATCGCGCCGCCCAACACGAACGACTCGCCTTTGAAGGTGTATCCGGCATTAATTTCTTCGATGAATTTTTCCTTTTTTGACATTTTCAAATTCCTTTTTTGATGAAAAATCGGCTATTCGTGATTCCACTTTTCTATCCGCAGTTTGTATTTTTTCTCGTTGAGCGGCCAAAGTTTAGCGTCAAAATTACTCTCCAACTCATTTTCCAGGTCGGGTTTCATGAAGTCGTGAAAAAAGTCAAGCCCCGTCCGCGCTTCCGCCGCGTCAATAGTGACGGCAAATTTATCCAAAGTTTCATTACTCGATTCATTCGGAATGATAAAAGCGATTCCTTTCTTTTCCGGCTCGGCCAGGTCGAGCAGCACTTTAAAATATGCTTCCGGCACAGTCACCTTATTTTTTCCGATTGTTTTGTGGCTTTCGCCGAAAATGGGGCCGCTCACCACGTACAAATGCCCGAATTTTTTTGCCCAATCTCGCGTCAGTTCTTCCAATTCCCGCCAGACGCCATGATTGAAAGCGCGCACTTGCGGCGAAATATTACTCATCAAAAAAACCTCCGACATCGCTTTTTCTGAAAAAGCCATATCGCCCGCAGGCGTCAAATGACCGCGATCATAGCCGCTGTTTTTAAAATCGTCCGGCGCGGAAGAGCCTGTTTTCACATCCGGGTCGGTTCTGTAATCCTCGGTACGACTCACCCAGGGTCGTTGCAGTTTTTCGCGGGTAAGTTCGTAAGCCACCCACTCCGCCTGTTCATTTTCTTCCGAATACGAAAGCGAATAAAAACTGTGATGTATCAAAGTACCATGCTGTACGGTGGGTAAAAAAAGGCGGTTTTGGCTTTCCAGGGGAATGTCTTCCACGTTTTCGGCTGGCGCGAAGGAGGGCAGATTTTTAAAAAATTTTGAAGCGAACAACAGACCTGCCACAAAAAGCGCCGCCAAAATAATACGGATTATCATTTTGCCGCCGCCTGTGGTACGCCCGTCGTGTGCTCTGCGGAAATTTGCCATGTATCGAATTGAAAAGGGCTAATGTAAGCAATCACGGGGACAGGAACCGTTATTCCCAATCAAAATCAAAAAGTTCTTTAGGATGAATTTTTAAAGAAAGGGATATCTGAAAAACTTGTGAAAGGCTCGTATTAATTACACCTCGCTCTATCCGGCTGATCTGACTTAACTCTAAATCAGAAGAAAACGCCAATTCCTCCTGAGTAAGTCCTTTTTCCTGTCGGACTTCTCTAAGATGGCTACCAAATGCCTTCAACCAGCCTTCGTGACGAGTATGCTTCACGAGGGCAAAATCAAAAAAGGGTAAAAATTTTAACGAGGCAAATTTGCCTAGAGTGTGTCTGAAAAATGCCTTCTAAGTAAAATGCGAGCGAAAGCGAGTTGA
>CALMIT010000254.1 GCA_937864255.1 uncultured Saprospiraceae bacterium | reverse complement strand
CTGCCCTGGGGCATGGGCCTGCCTGTTTTGAAAAAAGACCCCTCCCCCATTTTGCCCGTTCTGGAAAAACTGAAAAACGACCCGGCCGAGACCGTGCGCCGCTCGGTAGCCAATAATCTCAACGATATTTCAAAAGATCATCCCGGGCTGGTTTTGCAAATTGCCGGCCGCTGGCTGGGAAATTCACCCGAAACCGACTGGATCGTGCGCCACGCCTGCCGCAGCCTGCTCAAAAAAGGCGATGCGACCGCGCTGGCACATTTCGGTTTTGAAAAAGAGCTGAGTGGCATTGAAATCAGCGATTTTTCCTTTTCGGAAAAAGTGCGCCTCGGCGGGCAGCTCGATTTTTCTTTTACCGTAAAAAATGCGTCCGGCATACCCGCCAATATCCGGCTCGAATACGCCATTGACTATATCACTTCCACTGGGAAAATTTCCCGTAAGGTGTTTAAAATCAAAGAATTGAAAATTATGCCCGCTGCAGAAATTTCTATTTTCAAAAAACAATCCTTTCAGGATTTTACCACCCGAAAACATTTTGCCGGCAGGCATCAGCTTGCCATTTTGGTCAACGGAAAAATGCTGGTGGCGGGCAGTTTTGAGGTGCTGTGATCAGTTTGCCTTGTGCGCTTTTTTTATTACCTGCTCCACCCTTTTGCGTTTGCTCTCTTTTTCAATCTCGCGGAGCCTGTTTTCGAGCGTTTGGATGAAAATTTCTTTGTTGCCGGAATGAATGAGCGGCAGCGCATTTTCGGCGTACATGGGGAGTTGATTGGTGGCTGCTGCCGCCAGTTGCTCCGTCAAAAGCTCGAAAGCACTTTCTGACCAGGCTTCACCCGCAGCGCTCAATTTTATCAAAATACCAACCGCGTGATCTTTGGTGATGACCGAACCCGCCCCGGCGGCAGCCAGTATCTTGGGCAAATATTTAAAAACGGCGGACGGCTGCGCTGAAGCGATGCCATCCAGGGCGGTCATAGCGCCCCACTGCATCCGGTTGTTTTTGTGGTCGAGCAGCGCAGCAAAAGCGGCGGCGTGACCAGCGATGAGCTCGGGCTTTCGCTCGCCGATTTCGTAAAGCACTTTGACGCAGTCGCTTTGTATGTTTTTGTCTTTGTTGGAAAGATTTTCGACCAGTTCACTCACGGCGGCAGCGTCGTTGGCAGCTACTATGCGGGCGGCAAGTTCCTGATTGGGCACTTCGTCGCGGCGGCCGAGATTGGTGGCTAATTGTTGGAGGACAGACATGGTTTTTTGTTTTGACTATTTAAAGAATTCTGTTTTTCAACGCGTACTTCCCGCTCAGTTCCTGCATTTTTTTATAAAAAGCATTTTTGTAAAAATTGGGCAGCTCATTTCGGTCGGCAAAGAGAGTTTGATATTTGGGCAGCAATTCCGGGTAATGCTTTTCTACGGCTCTGAAAACCAGCGTTTTGCTGTCGCTGGGCCCTTCGCCAAAAAGTGTGATGCTGGCCGGAAAAAGATATTTGACTTTTAAACCGGCAAAAGTGGCGAACATTTGTTCCAGATGCTCGCCTTTGTCAGAGATGTAAGGCAACAGCGGCATCAGGCTCACGCCGGCGTGAAAATCATTTTCCAAAGCAGCTTGCAGCGCAGGCAGGCGCAGGGAAGGCGGCGTAGCGCCCGGCTCAAAGATTTTGGCGATGCCGTCGTCAATGGTCGAAAATGAAAAGGTGATAAAAACTTTCCGGTCCAACTTTTCCTCCAAATCCGCCGGTAAAATGGCTGTCGCTTCTATTTTTTTCAATAAATCAAAATCACGCAGCACCAAATCCGACTTGGTGATGACGTGCAGCGGAAAGCGGTATTTTAAAATCACTTCAAGCAGCCGGCGGGTGAGTTCCGTTTCTCTTTCAATCTGCAAATAAGGATCAGTGGCGGAGGAAAGTACGATGATGCCGTATTGACCTTTTTTGGCGCGGAGCTGCAATTGCTTTTCCAGCAGTTCGACGGCGTTGGTTTTTACGGAAAGTTTTTCTTCCATATTGTAGCCGTATTTGCTGCCGCGAATATAGCAATACAGGCAGTTGAACGAGCAAGCCGAATACGGATTGAGCGTGTAATCGTCCAAAAACCAGGGGTCGCGCCGCTTGGTTTTGTTGAGGATGGACTTAACTTGTATAGCGTGTGGCATATTTTTCTTTTCGGCTCAGCCCGATGGCTATTTTTGTTCGAAACCAGGTTTTTACCCGGTCGTTTTTTTCCCATTCGTCCCGGTAGCGTTCGATGATGTCGGGGTGAAATTTTGCCACCGTTTTCGCTGCCCAGCCGATGCCTTTTTTGGTATGAAACTCCGTCGTGTCAGCGCAGGACAGCAAAAGCTGAAAAGCCTTTTCCACGGGCTGTTTTTTCAAACCTTTTTTGACCGCGTAATGTGTGGCGACACCTATCGAGCGCACCATCCATTTGTCGGGGTGCCGGCTCAGTTTTTCCAGCTCGGGCAGCATTTTTTCCGGAAAGGAGAGCAGCCCGTGTCCCATCACGCGCTCGCCGATGATGTCGCAGACGTACCATTCGTTTCCAAAAATGATGTATTCGGATGCTTTTCGGAGCGATTCGTCAAAATGTCCGGCGAGGCGCAATTGTAAAATCATTCCGAGCAGCACGTTGCCGCCTATTTCGCGCAGTTGCGCCACCTTGTCCAAAAATTCGATGTTGCGGTCGGCGGGCAGGTGCAGGTACAATTCTTTGGCGGCCTGCTCGAGCAGCGGAAAGCGGATTTTCTTTTTTAAAATATGGACGTGTACATTTTTTACCAGCGTATCCAGACTGCTTTGCGGGAAGTCGTCGAGACAAAGCCGGACGAGTTCGGCTACTTCTTTTTTGCTGGTGACGATGGTTGATTTTTCCATTTTTAAAATGTGCGAAACAATTTTCGCGAAAGTAGGCAAGAAAAATCAGCGGCCGAAATCGTCCTGAAGCCGCACAATGTCGTTTTCGTCGGAAGGGTGCGCCGGCTCGATGTGTTGCCAGATTTCGGCGACCACGCCAATATTGTCGAGTCCGATCAGGCGGTGTCGCTCGCCGCATTGCAACACGATGACCTCGCCGGGCCGGTAAGTTTGCGGGCTTTGTTGTTCATCGGTGTCGCTTTTGGCTACGGCGACCGGGCCTTCCAGCACGCGCCACACTTCGGCGCGGCGGAGGTGATACTGCCAGGAAAGTCTTTTTTCGGGCGCAACGATCAGGATTTTCGGGCTTACTTTTCGGCCGCCGATCAAATCGGCCTCCGGCAATCCGGGGAAATATTTTTCCGCGAAAGCGGCGCTCTGATTTTCTGCGATGACAAAAAAACCGCCCCAGGGTCGCTCCAAGTCGCTCCGTTCTATTTGAAAACCTGCCTCGCGCAGGCTCTTTTCTATCTTTTCAAAAATGGCTCTTTTAATCACGGATTTTCTTTTTTTCATACTTTTACGATGACCGCTTCAAAAGTTTTGCAAAGGTATTTTTCCATTCAAAACTTTGTCCAAAAAATAACGGACACGTGCCGCGGGTTTTAAAATTGCAGTACCCGATCACTTCCCCAGCCAAGCCTTAAAATCCTTTACTCGTTCGCGGCTCACGACGGTGTCGAGATCGGCATCGGGCTGGAGGGTGATTTTCAGACGGCTGTTGAAGTAGTCGCTGACTTTGTGTACGGCTTTGATGGCGACGATGAGGCGACGGTTGATGCGGAAAAAATTCTGCGGATCGAGCAGTTCTTCCAGTTGTTCCAGCGTGTAGTCGAGGTGGTGTTTTTTTCCGG
>CALMIT010000253.1 GCA_937864255.1 uncultured Saprospiraceae bacterium | reverse complement strand
CGGCCGATTGCCGTTCATAGATTTTTGTGCGCTCGTTGATTAATAAAACACCCCCGTCGCGCCTTAACACAACTTCTCTCACCAGAATTTCAGGGAGTCCTTTATTTTCATCCACTTCTTTGCCGAGCAGTGTTGATAAAATGGCGGGTTTAAATTCGTGAAAGACAAATTTGCCGGAATTTTCGGAAGACAATGATGCGGAAAAATAGAAATAGCCGGCTGCTTTTCCTGCATTTTCATCCGAATAAAGACCGGCTGCTATCAGCTTTTTATTCAGATTATCAAAAACAAAGGTGAGATCAAAAGAGAGTTTTTCCTTCATAGGAAAAATCTTTTTGGAAATAGCCGTAGCCCCGGGTCCATATTGAAAAACTTCAAACCTGTGTTCCTCAAGTTTTGATTTTCGATTTTCTTTTTCCAAAATGAAATACATATTACCGTCGTCATCGGCGATTACCTCCCGCAAATCACGGTTGGCATAAAAATCATCTATCTCAAAGGCAGTTTCCCACACCAGACTTGTGGTGGACAAATCAATCATGAAAGCCCGCACCTGGTTGATTTTTTCGATGCTGAAAACAAGCGCCATATTTTTATTTTCCGAAACGACTACCTGGTGATTGGGCGTGAAAAACTGATTTTCCAGTTCAATAATCATGGCTGAATCTGTCAGATTGGCAGCAGGATCATACTGATGCACTTTTATACACAGGCGCCCCTTTTTTTTGAACCTGTAAATCAACGAAAATCCTTCTCTGCCGGGTACGATGTCAAGTACTTCCGGCCGGCTTTTATCCAATTCTATTTCTTTATTCCAGGCTTGTTGTAGATTTTGGTCAAATGCCTGTATCTCAAAATTGTCGGACTTTTCTCTGAACAAAAGTACGTGTCCCTTCATTTCACCGATGATATTGTAACTCAGATCGTTGCGCAAAAGAATGGACTCAGATACAGTGACGACTTGAGAGAAAGACAAAAAGGAACTGGCAAAAAAGAAGAAAAAAAGGAACAATCGCATATCGGCATAAAATTTTTTGGAAAGCTTAAATTTAAGGCAAATCAGGACTTAATCCGGCAGGAATTTCTCATATTAACGTGTGTTTTGAAAAGTGCAATGCATTTCACCGGATAAAATGTTTTTATATAATGAAAAGCCGAATTAAAAGTTTTCGCGCAGCGCTGCAAGGTTTGTTTTTTATGTTCAGTACACAGATAAATGCGCAAATTCATTTTACGGCCGCTGTTTCGGCATGCTTGGCCGCCTGGTTTTTTGAAGTTACAATTACGGAATGGTGTTTGATTCTAATAGCGATAGTGATGGTGACGGGCGCTGAAGCGTTTAATACATCTATCGAGCAACTGACGGATCTTGTTTCTCCCCAATATCATCCGTTGGCCGGAAAAGCTAAAGATTTGGCGGCCGGAGCAGTCTTGATTTTTGCTATCGGCGCTTTTATTTTGGGACTGATTATTTTTTTACCCAAGCTTTCGGGCATGTTTTAATCTCTTTTTAAAAAACAACATCTCCGGCTTTTCAGGCGTATTTGCTTCGTCATTCTACTAACCGAAACCCGCCTATCTTTTATTCAAAAAGGATTCCCATGAAAATTCCTTTTCTTCTGACAGGTTTATTGTTTTTGACTTTTTTTGATGGCTGGGGGCAGCAGCAAATCAGTTGGCGCACAGACAATTATGCAGGTGTCAACAGTATTTTTATTAATCCTGCCGCTGTTTCTACCTACCCGCTTAAATGGGATTTGAACATAGTGGAGGCGGGGCAATTTTTTGACAACAACTATGCTTTTTTACATAATACAAATCTGCCCGAACTTTATAAAAACCGCGAAAATCTGGAGTTTGTATTCGGACCGGATTACAAAAAAGAGCCTTCGCCACTGGCTTCCGGCACTGTCATCGCCGATTTTTATGAAGGTGAAAAAAAGCGATATGCCGCCGGTTCAACTTTCGTTACCGGCCCTTCTTTTCTTTTAAATATTGGCGAAAATCATTTCGCCGGGTTTTTTACGCGAGCGCGTTTTGCTTTCGGTTCGCAGGATATTCCGGCGCCGTTTAGCTACTATCCGTATGATGCGCGCAGGTTTTTTGAACCCTTTTCGATTGACCGTTTTCAAGGTAGCGCCATGGCTTGGGCAGAATACGGATTGACTTACACTTATAAAAAAAGTACCGCAACGGGTTTTTTAAGCATGGGCGCCAATCTAAAATTGCTGCGTGGGTACGAAGCCGCTTTTTTTCAGATAAACGGCGATTTTGAGTTTACAAAATTACCCGGCGACAGCATCTCCGGGAGTCTGGCCGACATCGCTTTTGGTTTTACAAACTCGGCAATTGACAATTATGAAAATTTCAAACCGCAGGTAAATGGCTCCGGCTTCGGAATAGACGCCGGTTTGATGTATGTTTTTGAAAATCAGAGTAATACAAATAAACCGTATGAATTCAAAATCGGCTTTTCACTGCTGGATATCGGCAGTATCCGCTTTTCGGAAAATGCGGAAAAGCATATTTTACAAACCCGAAATGCGGTGATCGTTGCCTCGGATGATTACAAAAGTTTGACTGGCACTGAATCTTTGGACGATGCTGTGAAAATCTTCAGCCGGCAGATTTTGCAAGATTCTCTCGCTTCAAAAGCCGGCAATAATTTTACGATGTGGCTTCCCGGAGCTTTGAGTTTGCAAGGCGATTATGCTTTTAATTCTTTCTTTTTTGTCAACGCCGCTGTGATTCAGCGACTTGCATACAAAGCGCCTTCGCCCGAGACCGGCAACCTGCTTGCACTAACGCCCCGCTTTGAGCACCGCTGGTTTGGAGCATCATTGCCTTTGATTTTGTATAATTGGCAGGATTTCAGAATGGGCGCGACGGTGCGCCTGGGTTACCTTGTTGTAGGCACGGAAAATCTTGGCAGTTTTGTAAGCCGCTCCAACCTTACCGGCGCCGATTTTTTCTTTGCGCTCAAATTCAATCCTTTCGGGCTTAATTTTGGCGATTCGTACGCTTCCAAAAATTTTAAAAGAAAGCGCGGAAAGGTCAAATGTTATAAGTTTTAAAAACCCATCGCTTCTTTTAACTGGCGCGAGCAGTTGGTTTGCTTAACAGCAAATCGCAATTCCATCAACTCATCTGTTTGGGGCAGATTCTTTCTTTCCAAAACATCTTCCTTTGAAACATCCAGGGTCAATAATTTTTGCAAATCCGGCTCCAGATGCGCCAATTGAAGTAACTCCGTCATCAGCATTTCTTCCTGAATCGGACTACCGCCCGCGGCTTTCCTGCTTCCGAAAAACAATTCAATCAGTGGCATAAAAAGCGTGGCTCTTTCGGTCATGTTCAAGTCAGATTCTTTCGGAAACCATTTTGGATCGAGTGCGTCGGCGGCTTTGAGCGCGCCGTTGCCGTAGAATTTTTCATAATTTTCAAAGTTCTTTTCTGCCGAATTGAAAAGCGCGTGGCGCACGGCTTCCACTTGTTTCCAGGTGCCTGTATAACCGGCGCTTTCCAGTTCTTTACGGTATCGTTGTATCCAAAGTCCCGCCGCTGCCGCTACTTGCGGCGTAGCCGAAGACGTGCCGCCGCCGCTGAGCGACCACCAATTATCTCCGCCCATGTGCGCCGCCCAGGGAAGGTTTGGCGTGAAAGCAGCCAGGGCAGCTTTCATCGCGGAGCCGGGTCCAAAATTTCCCTGCATAAATTCCGAATGGGAAAGCCCTTCGGAGTGGCCTGGTTTGAAAAAAGGATTGGC
>CALMIT010000252.1 GCA_937864255.1 uncultured Saprospiraceae bacterium | reverse complement strand
AAAAGCCCCTTCGTAGCTCAGAAACTGTAATACAGTACCGGTGCAACTCAAGGCAAAACCATCCGGTGCACCATTTTGAATACCCGCAAAATTCCAGGTGTAGTAAGTATAAGTGCCATCATTGCTGCCAACGGTAAATAAATCAAGTGTCTGAGTACCATACGACTGTCCGTTGCTACCATTATAAAATGTAAACAGCAAATCGGAAAGTGGCCCCGCATAAGTATTTGCGATGGCAACTTCGACAAATTCTCCGACGTCGCCGCCGGCGTTGTCGTAATGAAATTCGTTAATAAATGCCTCCGCGGTAGTAGGACATACCATACTTGCTCTCTTCACTGCATCTCCGGAGTCAGTGCCGACAGGCGTGGCCGAGGATACATGTGTGAAATTGAGCGTGAAAAAACTTACGGAGAGAAAATAGAAAAGAATGTTGAAAGGTAAAGTTTTGTTATTCATGGGACTAATGTGTAAGTTTAAAAAGACTCGTTATAGTCATTTAAATATCCACATAGCCGGAAGAGCAAAAAATCCTTGAAAAGGAAAATAACAAACACTAAATACCTCTTAAAAGGAAGTTTTATTTCAAACCGTTCATGGGATATATAAAATGTTTTCAAAAAAGTAACGATGGTTTCTCGCGATTGGTGAAGGCTTTAAAACCACCGTTACAGCTTAGATCTATTATTCACTGCAATCAGACCATGTGATTATAATTTGTTAATAGCATTGAACAATGCTAAATTAATATAGATCGCAATGTTATCTAAACCCGACGCAAAGGTAAGGATATGACTTGAGCCGAACCTACCCCATTTTAGGTATTTAATAAATAAGCTTGAATAGAAATACTTTTAAAGTAAAAATTTTCATTTTGATAAATAATTGATAAACAGCGATTATAAAATTAAAAATAAATTTATTTGACAAAAAACTACTTTTCGACTTGCTTTATTTAATCCGATGCCGGTATGTTTGTCCTCATGAAATCATTTAGCCAAAAATATCAAAATTGTTGTTGCTGTTGTTTCCCTGTCCGATTGGAAAGGCAATAACTATTTTTCAATTTTTTTAGCAAAAAAGCCTTTTCAGTCTCTGGAAAGGCTTTTTTGTTTTACAAGCTCAAATTTCAAACCACATGACTTTTATAAAAAATACAAATTGTTGTTGCTGTTGTTGTTTTCCGAACCGGAAAGGCAGTGACACTAATGTATTTTATTAAAAATCATCAAAACAAAGTTGTCATAAGCCTTTCCGATTGGAAAGGCTTTTTTGTTTTTAACACATTTTAAACTTAAAAATCATGAGCTATCCACAAATTTCCAATCAAATTCCGGGTTTGCCGCGAATCGGCGACCAGGCGCCTGACTTCACCGCCCAATCTACTTTGGGTGAAATAAATTTCTCCGATTTCAGAAAAGATCACTGGGTGGTTTTGTTTTCTCATCCGGCAGATTTTACCCCGGTCTGTACCACTGAGTTGGTGGCTTTTGCACGCGAACAAAAGTGGTTTGAGTCAAATAATGCAAAAATTATTGGCGTCAGCGTGGATAGCATCCACAGCCACCTTGCCTGGGTGCAAAATGTAAAACAAAACCAGAATGTAGAATTTCAGTTTCCACTCATCGCTGACAGTGACCGAAAAGTAGCCCAATTATTCGGGATGTTGCATCCCGGTGAAAGTAGCACGGCTGCCGTTCGCGCGGTTTTTGTCATTGACCCAAAAGGTATTATCAGGCTTCTGATTTATTACCCTTTGAATGTCGGCAGAAACATTGAGGAAGTAAAAAGAGCCTTGCTCGGATTACAAACTGCCGATGCAAGTAGCGTGGCCATCCCTGCCAATTGGACAAAAGGCGACAAAGTCATCGTGCCGCCCCCAAAAACTCTGTCCGAAATTCAATCACTCGATGAAAAGCCTTACGAGAAGATTGATTTCTACCTGCGTAAAAAAGAATTAAACTAACCTATATGAGCCAAACATCACTGCAGTCAATTTCCCCCCTTCAACAACGGTTGAGAAAAGTGGGTGCCCTCATCGGGGGCACTCCACTTTATCCGATTGAAAATCTGGACATCAAAAAAGGCGTAAAGATTTTTGCAAAACTGGAGTGGCATCAACTCGGCGGCAGCGTAAAAGCGCGCCCTGCTTATGCCATTATCCGCGAAGCCGTCAATTCGGGCATTTTAGACGGAAGCAAACAGTTGCTTGATGCTACGAGTGGTAACACGGGCATCGCCTACGCCGCAGTTGCAGCATCCATAGGTTTAAAAATTACGATCTGCCTGCCCGAAAATGCGTCAGAAGAACGCAAACGAATACTCCGCTCATTGGGCGCGGAAATTATTTACACTTCGCGATTTGAAGGCACCGACGGCGCTCAGCAAAAAGCAAAACAACTGGCTCAAAAATACCCTGAGCGATTTTTCTATGCAGATCAGTATGCTAACGACGCCAACTGGAAAGCCCATTTTTACACAACAGCTAAGGAAATCTGGGAGCAAACGCGAGGCGGCGTCACGCATTTTGAAGCCGGTTTGGGTACCACGGGCACGTTTACGGGCACAGGAAGAGGACTCAAAAGTCTGAATCCGCAGATAAGACTCGTTTCGCTACAGCCCAATAATCCGATGCACGGATTGGAAGGCTGGAAACATCTTGAGACAGCGCGGATTCCAAAAATTTTTGATCCATTTCTTGCCGATGAACACATTGAGGTGGATACCCTCGAAGCTTATCACTATCTGAAAATTTTGGCGGAGAAAGAGGGACTGCTCGTCAGCCCGTCGGCCGCAGCCAATCTGGCCGGAGCGATGAAAGTAGCGCGTGAAATTGAACAGGGAATAATCGTGACCACTTTTGCCGACTCCGCTGATAAATATGAAGAAGTTCTAAAAATGATTTTTTCCTGAAAACAGGCAGATTTTATGATTATCATCAAAAAAGAAATTTTGGACAAAATCAATGCGCACGGAGAACAGGATTTTCCTAACGAGTGCTGCGGATTTCTTTTCGGAGAAGAAAAAGACACAAGAATCATTGATCAAGTGTTGCCTGCTCAAAACTATAAAGAAGGCGACCAGCGAAGACGTTTTGAAATTTCGCCCCGCGAGTACCTGGAAGCCGAGCGTTATGCGCTCGAAAATCAGACGCAGTTG
>CALMIT010000251.1 GCA_937864255.1 uncultured Saprospiraceae bacterium | reverse complement strand
GGGCATCGAAAAGGATTTCAAACCTGCAACCGAACAAATCGAAGAGGCTATTACTTCGAAAACCAAGATGCTGATTTTCAGTTCGCCGTGTAATCCGACAGGCTCCGTTTTTTCAAAAAATGAACTGGGAGCAATTGCCAAAGTGATCGGCAGACATGACAATATTTACATCGTCAGCGACGAAATTTACGAATACATCAATTTTACGGAGGAAGGACATTGTAGCATCGGCTCATTTCCTGAAGTGGCTGAAAAGACTATCACCGTGAACGGTTTTGCGAAAGGTTTTGCCATGACCGGCTGGCGTCTCGGCTACATGGGCGGGCCTGAAATCATAGCCAAAGCATGTGCGAAAATACAGGGGCAATTTACCAGCGGCGCTACTTCTTTCGGACAAATTGCCGGCGCTTTTGCATTAAAGTCCGACCTCTCCCCTACCTGGAAAATGCGTGATGCTTTTAAAAAAAGAAGAGATTTGGTAATCCGGCTGCTTTCGGAAGTTCCGGGTATGAAAATTAATAATCCGCAGGGCGCATTTTATGTATTTCCCGATGTCAGCGCCTATTTTGGAAAATCAGCAAATGGCACTATAATCCGAAATGCCGATGATTTCTCGGATTATGTGATGATGAACGCGTATGTGGGGACGGTTTCAGGCTCCGCATTTGGCGCGCCTGATTGCATACGTCTGAGCTACGCTGCCAGCGAGGAGCAATTGACCGAAGCTATTGAGAGAATAAAAAATGTGCTGAGCCTTCTGAAATAATTTAGCCGTTTACATACATCACACTTTTCACCGCCTTAATTACTTTGGAAGGATTTGGTAGATACTCTTCCACGTAAGTCGGCGCGTAGCTCAACGAAGTATCGGCTGAATTCACCCGCACAACAGGCGCGTCCAGATAATCAAAAGCATGTTTTTGAACCACGTAGGCGATTTCGGACGACACGCCGGCAAAAGGCCAGGACTCATCCACCACGACAATGCGGTTGGTCTTTTTAACAGATTTTATGATAGTGGCGTGATCCAGGGGGCGAATGGTTCTCAGATCAATCACCTCTGCAGAAATG
>CALMIT010000250.1 GCA_937864255.1 uncultured Saprospiraceae bacterium | reverse complement strand
ATCATTACTGTCCGCGATGCAAATAATTTTGAAAAAACCTCGGCTACGCTGACGATTACAAACCCCGATCAAATTGTAGTAACCGCAGAGGTCGCTGATGATGACATCACCGTAAATGCTTCCGGCGGCACAGGCACACTGACTTACAGCATTGACGGAAATACTTTCCAGGCAAGCAACATTTTTAACGACCTCGCAAACGGCGCTTACACCATCACCGTCAGAGACGAAAATGGCTGTGAGGCGACCACTTCAGCCATCATAGCGGTGAACACGCTGATAGTGTCCGCAACCGTGGTGCGCGGCGTCTCCTGCCACGATGCCAGCGATGCGGAAATTTCCGCGAATGTAGCCGGAGGCGTTCCACCCTACGAGTACAGTCTCAATGGCGGCGCTTTCCAAAGCAGCAACGTTTTCAGCAACCTGCCCGCAGGCATTTACGAAATAACCGTGCAGGATCAGGGCGGGTTCGTGCAGACAACTTCGATGATAATCATCGCAAATCCCGCAGCGATTCAGGTGTCAGTAGATGTGAATAATAACCAGGCTACTGCCACAGCCAGCGGCGGAACCGGTACGCTTCGCTACAGCATAGACGGAAATACTTTCCAGGCAAGCAATATTTTTAACAATTTGGCGAATGGTACTTATACGCTCACGGTCAGAGACGCAAACAATTGCATCGCGAGTGTACCATTTACCATCGCCTTAAATACTCTCGTAGTAAGCACCCTTATCACGGAAGAAATTTCGTGCGCAGGTGCAAATGACGGCGTTATCAGCGTCGTCGTATCGGGCGGAACGCCGCCGTTTCAATACAGCATAAATAATGGTCCGTTTCAAAACAACAACGTTTTCGAAAACCTTGGGCCGGGTGATTATATTATTACCGTATCGGACGGAGAAGGTTTTACAAGAAATTCGGGCACGCTCACATTGACAGAACCATTGCCACTTTCCGGCGTGTTTAGTTTGGATGGTTATGAAGTCACCATCACGCCGGCGGGCGGCACGCCACCTTATGAATTTAGCAGAGACGGCATCAATTATCAAACCGGGAATATTTTTCCAAACACTTACTCCGGCACTTA
>CALMIT010000249.1 GCA_937864255.1 uncultured Saprospiraceae bacterium | reverse complement strand
GCCTCGTCCTTAAAATCGACCCGGGTGATGGGCACCAGCCCGCCGGTCACCGAGCAGCCAAGCGCCGCCGTGTTTTGATACACAAAAACCGGATTTACATATATGCTGTCCGGACCGCAGCCGGTTTGATTAAAAGGCGCCTCACCTTCGAAGCAGCGCCAGCCGTAGTTTTCACCGCCGGGACTTCCAAACGGCTGAAAATCAATCTCTTCCCAAGAGTCTTGCCCCACGTCGGCTATCCACATATTGCCAAAACGGTCAAAGGTGAAGCGCCAGGGGTTTCGCAGTCCCGTAGCCCAGATTTCGGGCAAATAATCTGTATTATCTATAAAAGGATTGTCAAATGGAATGGCATATAAAGAATCGGAGTCAACGTCTATTCTGAGCATTTTGCCCAAAAGGCTCATCGTATTTTGAGCAAAATTGCGCGGATCGCCGCCAGAGCCGCCGTCGCCCAAACCAAAATAAAGATAACCATCCGGGCCAAAATTCAAATCGCCTGCATTATGGTTGACAAAAGGTTGATTTTGAAATAAAAGAATAACTTCACTATCCGGGTCGGCCAAGTTTGGGTCGCTGTCGCTGACGCGAAATTTTGAAATATGCGTATGACCTTGCAGGTTGGTGTAATTCACATAAAACCAGCCGTTGTTGGCGTAATCGGGGTGAAAAACCAGTCCGAGCAGTCCGCGTTCATTTCCGCCCGAATTTACTCTCGAACTGATATTTAAAAAAGGCTCCGGCAGCACTTGTCCATTTCCGTCAATAATTTTTATAAATCCCCGTTGTTCGACGATGAACAAACGCTCGTCGCCGGCATTGGCAATATCAACGGGGCGGGTAAAACCTTGAGCAAATTGCTGTAATTCAAGATTAATTTGCGCTGTAACTGCTTGATTTACAATAATTAAAAAGAAAATTTGTAGCAATTGTTTCATGCGATAATTTTTAGATGAATTGTATGATCAGATTTTTTTGAGCGGCTAAATTTATTTGTCGGTTTTCTTTTTCCAAAACTCCCATTTTCTCTCTTTGAACCATTTGCGCATGGAGGACTCCCTTTTCCAAAAAACATAACGCAGCGAAAGCCCGGTATGACTGTAAAAATCTTTTGTGCCTCCGCTAAGATTGAAAGCAGGTTTGAAATCCCAACTCAAATTCAACCGGCCGACAGTAAATTCAAGTCCCCCGACCAGCGAAATTCCGAAAGGGTCTTCATAAATCACATCTTCGGAAGTATTCCAGCCTTTATGGAGGCCGCCGCCAAAATAAAGATTAAATCTGCGTGTGATTAACGGAAAGTGCTGATTTGCAAGGAGCGTAACGATTGTTTCGTCCTCATTAAATCCCTTTTGAAAAATACCTTCCACGGTGGTGTGGTTTGCTATTCTTTGCTTGAGTGTAAGTCCCCATTCGGTGCCGAGGCGTATTCCGCCGGCAGTATTGTACGATTGTGCAAACAACAGGGATGGTAAAAAAACGGAAGCGATTAAGAATTTTAGAGACATAATTGCAAGGTTAAAGGATTATTTCCGGAAAGGCTAAACGCGGTAATTAAATCCTTAATTTTTTTGATAGAAAATTCAGGTATAATTTTTCGCATGGAAATTTTTCATCTATGGAATAAATTTTTAACTTGAGCCTCCGAAGATTAAAGAATCCTCTCGATAAGAAACTGACCACACGGAGACCGAAATCTAAATGCTTTGGCTCAACATTACAAAATTTAGAAAAGGACTCGGATTGACTATGGCGGGCTTCAGCCGTTGACTTGTCCGGTTTTCCACCGTCCTTGACGGAGTGGAAACAAGAAGATACCAGAACCCTTCCACTTTTTCTATTCATGTTTTTCAGGGGTCCAAAAGCGCCTCTTGGTTTCTGTGTGGTTTTTAATTGATGAGCGGCGGCAAGTTTTTAAAATGTCCGTTCATTTGCGCCTTTTTTCTCAGTGCTTCCATTTCGACCACTATCGGTATTAATTTTTCCAAATGATTTAGCATGAATTCCTGTCTTTTCCGCTCGTCGGAGATGGTGAGCATTTGATATTCCTGCTCAAGGTTGAATCCGACATGATGCCCGACGGTGAAGGTTTGAAAAGTGTCGGGATTATCGGGAGCGGGGCGTTTGATTTCCATTGCGACGTATAGTTTTTTGATATGCCCGATAATTATTTCCGAAAGTTCTTTTTCTCCAGCGGGATGATTTTTGATCATTTCTATTTTTCCTGCCGAATAAAGTTTGTCGGGAGCTTTCGGGATAAATTCGTGTATTTCAAAAAGCCCTTTGCCCTTCGTTTTTATATCCAACTCGCCGTTAGGGTAACGCTTTTCCACTTTTATCAATTCCATCACCGTGCCGACGGGCATAAGTTTGTCGTTGATATACGGCGGTATGCCAAACTCAATTCCGTCATTTTCCACTTCCGAAATCAACTGCTTATATCTTGGCTCAAAAATGTGCAGGTTCAGGTTTTCGCCAGGGAAAACCACTAATTTTAAAGGGAATAAAGGCAGCAATTCCATTCGGCGTAATTCTGTGATGATTTACTTTTGTGAAGGTAAACAGCTTTTCGGGCAGAGACTCATAACTGAAAAATTATTTCGGAAATTTGTTCGTGGCGCTGTAAATAATTTCTAATTTGGAGTCGTTGTTCATGCGTTTTTCACAAGCAAACTACTTTTAAATGCAGTCTTCCGATTTGCAATTGCCTACCTTGAAAAATCTACCATTATGAATATTCACTTTTCCCGTTTTACTTCTTTGTGGTTCGCCAGCCTCAGCCTTGTTCTAATTTTTTCGGCTTGCAATAAAGATAAAAAAGCCAGGCCACTCCCTCCGAATCTCGGCGAATATGTCGCTGCTTTTACCACCGGCACCATTTCAAAAAATGATCCCGTAAAAATCCAGTTTGCCAGCCCGGTTATTTCCGATGAAATGGTGGGCAGTGAAGACAAAACAGGCATTATCAGCATTTCGCCGGGTATTCGCGGCAAATCAGTTTGGGAGTCTTCCCAGACGCTTGCTTTTCAACCAGCAGAGCCTTTTCGGTCTGGACAGGTGTATGTAACTACCGTCCGTCTGGAAAAAATTATAAAAAATCTGCCTGAGGAACTCGCCTCTTTCGATTTTGATTTCAGGACGCGCGACTTGTTCGCTTCGCTTTATTTTGAAAGTATAGAAACGCCCGATCCCGACAATTTTTCTACCCAGGAAATCCGCGGGATTGTACAGACAAGCGACGCAGTGGAGCCTGAGAAA
>CALMIT010000248.1 GCA_937864255.1 uncultured Saprospiraceae bacterium | reverse complement strand
TCTAAAAATTTGAGGCGAAAATTGAGCAAGAAATTCATAATCAAATGTGGCAATAAAATTTTTACCTTCGATTATTTCAGAAATCTTAACTACGTTCCTCGAATTCAGTTCAATTTTCTTACGATAAAATTCATCAGTGTTTATTAGTGTTATTTTTGGGTCTTCTTGGTTTGTCTTGAATGGATATTCTCTAATTAATCTTCTTACAAAGTCTATTGATACTTTGTCTTCACTAACAATTTTAGTTGTTGGTAGCAAATTGATAAAAAAACAACCGTCATTGAATACCTCTAAGTCGAAAGAGAAGCACTTTTTTAGTTTAAAAGGGGACAAAATCAATTCAGATACTTTGAAGATATTAGTATTCAAAAATCGCTCATAATTTTCTTCAAATTTTTTTCTTACCAATTTCCCTAAATAGTTTGAAATTTTTTCAGTATTTGAAAAGGGCGCAACCATAGTGACAGAACTTTTGTGCCTGTATTGTGGTCCCGAAATATTTGGCATTGTATCAAATGTAAGAAAGCATTTATCGTCAATGCTGTATAGATTTACCCCTGACTTTTTATCAAGCCATGTTAAAAACTTTAACCTTCCTTGATGATCTTTTTGGTATCTTTCGGTGATGTCATATCTGGAAAGATTTATTTGATTTATCTGACCTTTTCGACTTGTGATAAATTCATAAGTCATTTTGAGCATATTTTTTTCATAATGCGATATGACTAATAGTTTTCTGAAAGCGAATAAGTAAAGACGAAGTACAGTCTTTCTCAGCCATAGATTCTGATTTCCTCTGCCATTATCCGGTTTTTCAATCTTGGTTTAACGGCTTCATATTCTACCAAATCTACTTTTCTTCCCAGCAAATCTTCCAGTTCATATTTAATTCCAACAAATTCCAAAAGACTCATTTTATTTCCCAATTCCACCAAAATATCAATATCGCTGCCCGCGCCGGCTGCTCCTTTGGCTACCGAGCCAAATATTCCGGCTCGCTTTATTTGGTGTCTGACCAGAAGCGGAATTATTACCTTTTTAATTTCTTCTATTTCCATCTTGTTTTTAATATAAAGCGCAAATGTGGAATGACTCACTTTTGCAAGTAAAAATAACTACTTTCCTATTAAAAAATCATCCCTCTGCTTTCTCCTCCGCATTTTCAGCAGAGTTGTTGTAGTTGCGCAGCCACAGGTCGTGCTGCGGGAAAGGAATTTCCACCTTGTGTTCGCGGAAAAGATCAATGATGCGAAAGCGCAGGTCACTTTTGACAAATTCGATAGGCATGAGTTCCTGCGAATAAAAGAGCAGTCTGAAATCCAACGACGATTGTCCGAAATCAACGAACTGCACGCTGGGTTCCGGCTTTTTGAGCACCTTTTGATTTTCGGTTGCGGCTTGCAGGAGCAGTCTTTCCACGAGTCGCGTATCGGAGCTGTAAGCCACGCCCACTTTGATGTCGAAGCGCGCGGGCACGTCGCTGTGGCTCCAGTTGGTCACATTGTTCATCACCAGTTTGGAGTTGGGGATTAGGATGACCACGCGGTCGCGGGTTTCCACTTTCGAGGTGCGCAATCCGATTTTGACAACCTTGCCCACCAGCCCGTCCACTACTACAACGTCGCCCACTTCCACCGTACCTTCCGTGAGCAACAAAATACCGGAAAATAAGTCGCTCACTGCCTGCTGCAATCCCAAACCGGCGCCTACCAACAGCGCCGCCGCACCTGCCCATATCACCGACATTTTGATGCCGACAGTTTCCAGCACCAGCAGCGCGGTGACGAAATAAAGGATGTATTTTATAAACTGGCGAACGGCGTACTGTCTGCCCAAATCCACCTTGTCATGCCGCCTGAAATAGGCGCGCAGCAGGCGGTTGATGAGCCATATCACAAGCTGCACCGCAAAAACGATGATGACAGCAGAGCCGATTTTTACAAGATTGAGGTGGTAACCTCCAATGTTGATCAGGTCGTATTCAAGCAGTTCTTTCCAGGTCATTTTTTATAATGTGCTAATGTGTTGATGGGCTAATATAGAAAATAATGCTGTTTTGAATATTTTATAGTGCCCCTAAATACGTTCCTAAAGCACATTGATCCATCAGCAAATCAGCACATCATTAGCAAATCAAAAAGTTTTTTCCGTTTCCAGAAACTGCATTTCGTAAAGTTGGCGGTAGTGGCCATCTTCGTTTTGGAGCAACTCCTCATGGCTGCCAAATTCCTGAACTTCGCCTTTGCTGAGTACCAAAATACTATTGGCGTGGCGGATGGTAGAAAGGCGGTGGGCGATGATGATGCTGGTGCGTTTTTCTATCAACTTTTCGATGGCGTGTTGGATGACCGACTCAGTTTCGGGGTCAATGGATGAGGTGGCCTCGTCGAGGATCAGAATGTCGGGATTGAATACCAGCGCCCGCACAAAAGAAATCAACTGGCGTTGTCCCATCGAAAGGGTAGCGCCGCGCTCCATCACCTGGTAGTCGTAGCCGCCGGGTAGTTTTTCGATGAATTCGTGCGCGCCGATAAGTTTTGCGGCGGCGATTACCTGCTCGCGACTGATTTCCTGGTCGCGCAGCGTGATATTTTCCAGCACCGTGCCGCTGAAGAGGAACACATCTTGCAAAACGATGGCGAGGCGGCTGCGCAGGCTGTGCAGTTCGTAGTCGCGTATATCGGCGCCGTCTATCAGGATGTGGCCGGACTGAATGTCGTAAAAGCGGTTGAGTAGATTGATGATGGTGCTTTTGCCGGAGCCGGTGCTGCCCACGATAGCCAGCGTCTGGTAAGGCTCTATGTTGAAATTTACATTTTTTAAAACTTCGTCCACTTCGTTGTAAGCAAAGCGCACGTTTTTGAATTCTACACGCCCGCTCAGTTTTTCGGCGACGATTTTTCCTTTGTTTTCAATAAATTCATCTTTATCCAAAAGCTGGAAAACGCGCTCGGAGGCGACGAGACCCATTTGCAGCGTGTTGAATTTATCCGCCAGCATACGTATCGGTCTGAAAAGCATATCGAGGTAAAGCGGGAAAGCGACCAGTGCACCCAGCGTGACCACGCCGTCAATGACGCCCCGCGCGCCCCACCACACCATCAAACCCAGCGAAGCGGCGGAGATAATTTCCACCACCGGAAAAAATACGGCGTAGTACAAAATCGAGTCAAGATTGGCTTTGGTATAATCGCGGTTGATGGTTCTGAATTTTTCGGCTTCCTGTTTTTCGGCGTTAAAAATCTGCACGATGCGCATCCCGGAAATTCTTTCCTGCAAAAAAGAATTCATCCTTTGTATCTGCGTGCGCACTTTTTGAAAAGACACTTTTACTTTTTCTTTAAAAATATAACTCGCCACGATGAGGAAAGGCATGGTGGTGAGGCAGATCAGCGTGAGTTGCCAACTGGTGTAAAACATGACGGCGAGCACGGCCACCAGCGTCAAAATATCGGCGATGATGGTAATCGCGCCCTGCGAAAAAACGGTATTAATGGTTTCGATGTCGTTGATGGTGCGGGTGGTGGAAGTGCCGATGGGCGTGGTATCAAAGTAGCGCAGCCGCAAATTGATGATGTGTTTGAAAACTTTTGTACGCAGGTCGCGCACCACAGCCTGCCCGAGCCAGGAAGTGGCGTAGATAAAAATATAGCGCAAAATCGTTTCGACGATTAAAATAAAAACGAGAAAAAGCGTAATCCGGGTCATGCCCGGAATGTCGTTTTTAAAAATATAATCGTCCACCATGATCTCGACCAGTTTCGGGCGTAAAATGGAAATCGGTCCC
>CALMIT010000247.1 GCA_937864255.1 uncultured Saprospiraceae bacterium | reverse complement strand
GCAAGGATTTTACCAGCGACCTGGACTCGCTGTTGGAGGATGCACTCAATGAAAGCGTGGAAACAATTAATAAAACTTCGACAGAAGCAGGCGGGGCGGACAAATCAAAAGAACATCCCGCGCCTACGGCTGCTCACCGCAAAGTGCTCAGCGGATTGGACGCGCTCATTCGCCAAACCATCCAGGTGAATGTGGAAGAGTACAAAGACGAGACCAACAGCCCGACCAAACGGGTCACTTTTGCCGTGGACAAAGCCAAACTCGAAAAACTAAAAACCATCGCCCGGCAGGAAGGCGCTTACCTCAAAGACATTATTTCCAGCCTGATTTCGGAGTATATCCGGGAGCACGACAAGGGCAAAAAGAAATAATTACAAGATAGCGGCCGAGTACTGATAAATAAAAATTTTATCCTTTTCTTCGCAATAGATTTTTATCAACTTTAGCTATGATACGTATGATTTCCCCGTTTTAACGGCAATATCTGGCGTAAATAAATCTTTTGTGAAATGAATATCTAAACAGGCGTTTATATCATTTGCATTGCCTATGATAATCAAATCTTACGGAAGAAAATTGACATTCGGAAACAGCATTTAAAGAAATAGCGGGCTGGTATATGATTTTATCAGTCCATATAAAACTAAAAATAAGCATGAAAAAAGTAATCGTATTAGAAGTCATACTGATGACTATATTTTCTTTCGGATTTGCGCAACCTTATTTTCAAAAATCCTTTGATTTTAACAATCTTAGCGACTATGGGCATTTTATTACCAATGATGGAAATGATATATTAATCCTCTCTTTGCTATCCTGCACAGGAGGCAGCGCTACTTGCACCGGAATATTAAAATTAGACTCTTTAGGAAATGAAATTTGGAGAAATGTGATTGCCATTCCTAATGAGAATTTAACCATGTTGACTATTAGTCCCTCTAAAAAAAAGAGCTATTTAGTCGCAGGACATAATTATAGCCCTATTCTAAAAAAGTACAAAAGCTGGATTGGAGAGGTTTCTAATTCTGGAACAGGTTTACTCTGGAGCAATACGTTTGAAAACACTCAAAATGAAAGAACAGAAGAAATTTGGGAAAAGGATGATGGCGGTTATTTTTTAGGCGTCGAGAAATTTGACACTCAATCAATACATGAATACAAATCTCTTTTGGCTTTAGATGATAATCGAAACCCTACTGGCGAAAAAAAGCTACTTATACCAGGGTTATCTCGGCATGGTTTTGGTAATATTCTATACCCCGGCAATGAACGGATATTAACATCGGGGCATCACCAATTATTCAACGAATTTGGTATAGCATATCAAAGAATTACTAAATTAAACATGTTTGACACACTAGGTACCATGCTTTGGAGTGTCACCCTTCCAGACACACTGGAATGGAGTCATCGTGAAGATTATCCTGTTAAAGCCCGACAAACGGCTGATGGAAATTTTGTTATCGTAAGCGCCAAAGATTCAGCGAACTTAGTCTGGCATAATCTTAAAAGAACTAATGCTTCCCTTTATAAAATTGACACTTTAGGCAGAATTTTATGGTCTTATTTTTTTATTAGCGGAGATGTTAAACATACTTATGGACTGAAAGCCGCAAAAAACGGGGATGTGATCGGTTGCGGATACAGTAATATCCCTATCGCTGCTAACGACCGAATTGATGTAAGTTGGCTATATCGAATATCATCCGATGGTAAGTTATTGTGGGAACGCTATTTTTATTCAAGTACTCCTGGTCACTTACCTGAAGGTTACCTTTGGGATTTAACTGAATTGGAAGATGGCAGCATAGCCGCTACGGGTATGAAAATAGACACTACTCGTACAGGTTCGGCTATTAATATTTGGCTGCTCAAGACTGATAGCCAAGGATGTATAATCCCCGGATGCAGTGATCGCGACGTAGTTTTTACTAACTTAAAAGAAGCAGACAACGCATTACCGCACAAAAAAAATTTTAAAAACTTTCCCAACCCGGCTACTTCAAAAATTTATGTGGAGTTTTATGATCCATTTCCAAAAGATGAAAGTTTTTTAAAATTAATAGATATTTTCGGCAGAGAAATAATATCTAAAAAGATAAACAAAAAAGAATTATCAGATACATCATTTAATTTGGATGGTTTAGCCAAAGGCATATATCTAATAACTTTTGAATCAAAGGGAAAAATTTTGCAATCAGAAAAAATAATTATTCAATAATTATAAAAAAAACTTGCGAAACAACGATGATAATTAATTCAATCTTCGTTTCGCAAGTTTTTTGTGTTAAGTAATTTTCTTCCTTCTGTTAGGTAAGATTAATTCAAAATAATTTTCTCCGCATATACTTTATCTCCCTGTTTGATAGAAAGCAGGAGCGTGCCTTTGGCAGCGTGCTTCAAATCTATCTGGCGGTTGTAATCTCCTGAAAAACCATTCAGTTCTTCGCGGTAAATTTCTTTGCCGGTTACGTCGCTGATGATAACCAAAGTAGGTACAGCTGCCGCTTTAAAATTCACCTGAAGAACTCCTTGTGTGGGATTCGGAAAAATGTCGAGCGACTCAAACATCACCTGGTTCTGTTCCATTTTACGTTCGATTTTCGCTTCCGGCATCACTACTTCTTCGCCGGAATCTGCTTCAGTGGCTTTTCCGTCCTTAT
>CALMIT010000246.1 GCA_937864255.1 uncultured Saprospiraceae bacterium | reverse complement strand
TTGAGTCAATATTTTGGTAACAGTCCGAAATTTTGGTTGGGAATTCATGATGATTTTGATCTGGAAGAGCAAAGAACTTTAATGGGAAAAGAATTGAAAACAATCAAACCTCGACAAAAATCAACGGTGTAAAATAATTTGGTTTGATGATGATCAGAAAGACCTTCCAGGTTTTGAAAACCTGGAAGGTCTTTTTCTTTTTGATTTTTTAAACGATTTACTTTGTCGCTACCAATTCCTGCGCTTTTTTATGGTCGGCGAGAAATTTTTCCAAGCCGATGTCGGTGAGCGGATGTTTCAACAAACCGAGAATAGCGTCGAGCGGACAGGTGACCACGTCAGCGCCGGAGCGGGCGGCATCCACAATGTGTTTCGGCGAACGAATACTGGCAGCCAAAATCTCCGTATCGAAGCCTTGTATCGCGTATATTTCAGACATATCGGCAATGAGTTGCATACCGTCCCAGTTGGTGTCGTCAATGCGACCGATGAAGGGCGACACATAAGTAGCGCCGGCTTTTGCAGCCAAAATGGCTTGTCCCGCAGAAAAAACCAGGGTGCAATTGGTGCGGATGCTGCGATTGGCAAAATAAGAAAGCGCCTTTATACCGTCTTTTATCATCGGCACTTTCACCACGATATTGGGCGCGATTTCGGTGAGTCGCTCGCCCTCGTTAATGATTCCTTCAAAATTTGTTGCGATAACTTCGGCGCTCACGTCGCCTTCCACCATGTCGCAAATGGCGCGGTAATGCCGCATAATATTGCCTTCGCCGGTGATTCCCTCTTTCGCCATGAGCGAGGGATTGGTCGTCACGCCGTCCAGGATACCGAGTTCGTGGGCTTCTGCGATCTGGTCAAGATTCGCTGTGTCTATAAAAAATTTCATGCTCAGATTTTTTTGTTGATGCGGGCAAATGTATGAAAAAAAAGCAAGGAGCCACTTTCAAAATACATTTCAAAAGGTAAGATAGATTTTTAAAAAAAATCAATGACACATCGGCTGGTGAGCGGCGTCATGCCAAAAACGAAAATCATAAGGCAGGTCAAAATTCAATCCCCGCGCTATCAAAAGCAATCCGACTACGGTCAAAAATGCGGGTATGAGGGAGCGCAGGCGGCTGCGCCATTTTGCACTCAGCCACTGACCGAAAAAACCGATGGAAAACATCAGCGGAATAGTGCCCAGCCCAAAAAATGCCATAAAAAGTACGCTGTTGAGTATGCTGCCGGTACTGATGGCGCCAAAAACGGCGGCATACACCAACCCGCAGGGTAAGAAACCATTCAACAGCCCGATAAAAAAGGCATTACGACCGGCGTGTGTGCGCAGGAATGCGCCGAGGCGAACCTGAATCCAGCCGTAAAAACGGTTCAAAAAAGAAAAACCGAGCAGGCGTTTTTCAAAATCGAAAGCAAAAAAAGCAAAGACGACAAACAAAACTCCCATCGCCACCGACAAACCGCTCTGCCAGCCTGCCAGTCGCAAACTCTCTCCTATCAAGCCGAAAAACAAGCCGATCAAGGTATATGTAAAAGTGCGCCCGAGATTGTAAAACAATGAATTAAAAGCGATGAAAAATCTGTTGACCGACTGTCCGAATAGC
>CALMIT010000245.1 GCA_937864255.1 uncultured Saprospiraceae bacterium | reverse complement strand
CAGAAGGCAAAATGGTTCGATAGCGGTGATTCCAACCATTCTCAGCAACCCTGCAAATCTGGCAATCGAATACGCTTTGAATAATGGCAACTGGACCACGGATAGTTTGTTTTTGGGCTTGGGTGAAGGAAACTATGATGTGAAAGTGAGACTTGCAGGAACGAACTGCGAAAGCCAGGGAGCAACAATTTTGGCAGAGCCGCTTGATTGCCCGCCTTGCCAGACAGCTTTCCGCGCCGATACATTAATGCTCAATCAGGCTACGATGGTAAATCCGGTCTGTATTCCGATGGAATTATCCAAAACTTTGAACTATGAATTGTACCTGGATGGCGCTCGTGTAACGGCTCAGGGAGGTTGTGATGTGGATTCGGTTTTTTATTACGGTTACCATCCGCTGGTGACACTGGGCGGCTCCGACGGGCCCTTCAGACTGGTTTCATGGTCATTTAACGGAACAACATATTCGGGGAATTTTACCGATTTGGATGCTTTGGCAGATTCGATGAGCCGTTGGGATATAAGCGGAGACTGGACTCTTGACCCGGTAGCGTTTAATATCAATGGCGGCGCAATTGGCAATCATTATGGCAATCTCATCATCACGCATGTACGTACCAACCGCACTATCACATTGATGAGCAACAGGCAGCCCGTTTTTAACAGTTTAAGGCTGAATGTAACGGGCGCAGGATGGCACACTTTGGTTGCTAATAATCCCGCGGATGCCTGTGCCGACACGTTGAGGATTCATGTAGAAGGACTACACCAGTCGCAATTGGTCAATATTTACAAAAGAACGCGACAAAATCAGCCCGTTCAGATTTGTGATTGGTCTTCCTACCTCAATATCACGCCGAGTATTTTGATTATCAACAGCAATCCGGACAACGGCACTTTGCAGGTAGTACAAAACACCTGCGCTTTTTACACGCCGGCTCCCGGTTTTGCGGGATATAACTCTTTCGAACTTTTTATTTGCGAGGTGAATGGCGCGCAGGTAGTGTGCGATACGGCTATCGTGCATATCGCTGTGGAGCCGCCCAAAGACACAATTTACCTGATGGCAGAACCAGGTTTGCCGTTGGATACCTGCCTGAATGCTTTGATACAATTACCTGCTGCGGGGCTTACGGCCGCTGCTTGCGGCGGCGATCAGGTGACATTTACGGCTGATGCGGGTAATGAAATTTGTATGTCTTTTGTACCCGATGCGGGTTTTACGGGCCTTACGGAAATTTGCGTAGTACACTGCGACGACATTGCGCCGCCATTGGGGCCATTGTGTGATACGACGATTTTGATATTTGATGTAATGGAGCGCTGCGCGGAGGAAATTTTCGAAAACGATACGGTGAGTTTGAATGTCCCGTCGGGATTTGCGGGATTTGTTATTCCGATTCCCGGCGATGAAATTGATAATTATAACCTGACGCTGGATGGTTCGCCGTATAATCTTGGCTTTGCTGATTGTGATTTTGATACAATTTTTTCATACTACTATTTCATTTTGCCCGGTATGGGCAATACCGGTCCTTATCAGTTGAATTCCTGGACCGTGAACGGCAATACTTTTTCCGGTATGTTTTCTACCATTGATGCTTTGGTGGATTCAATGAACAACTGGGATCCGGATGGTAACTGGGAAAATTTTA
>CALMIT010000244.1 GCA_937864255.1 uncultured Saprospiraceae bacterium | reverse complement strand
GGCCTGATTGTTTTGGCAGGTAATCACTTTTTTCAAAAAAAATCTGCTGACAACCTAAACCAGGATTTCAACGCAAAAGCAGTGAAAAATGTAAATGTCGGCGCAGGTGAAGTTACCGTACCTTTCGATTTCACGCAGGCTGCCGAGTTGGCAATGCCCGCCGTAGTACACATTGCTGCTTCACAAAAACCAAAAACTACCACCCGCCCTGCACCCAGCGATCCTTTCAGCCAGTTTTTTGGCGGCGACTGGTGGTTTGGAAATCCGCTCCCGAAAGCAGGTACCGGCTCGGGGGTCATTTATTCGTCCGACGGCTACATCATTACCAACAACCATGTGGTGGATTTCGCCGATGAGGTAGAGGTGAATCTCAATGACAATCGAAAATTTAAGGCGAAAGTGATCGGCACTTATCCGAAAGCCGATCTGGCAGTGATTAAAATAGACGCCAAGAATCTTCCCACCATTCCGATGGCAGATTCTGATCGCGCAAAAGTGGGGCAATGGGTCTTGGCAGTCGGCAATCCTTTCGAACTTACTTCCACAGTCACCGCGGGTATTATCAGTGCTACCGGCCGCGATATCAACATCATACAAGGCAGGGACGCCATCGAAGCATTTATACAAACCGACGCAGCTGTCAATCCTGGCAATAGCGGCGGCGCGCTCGTGGATGCACAAGGGCATTTGCTCGGCATCAATACGGCCATTTCTACCCGCACCGGCGTATTCGAAGGTTATTCATTCGCCATTCCTATCAATATCGTCACGCGTATAGCCGACGATATTATCAAAACCGGCAGTTATGAACGGCCGTACCTGGGCGTGAACATTTCGGAGTTGGACAACGATTATGCGGATGAACTGGGCATCAAAGAAACCCAGGGCGTGGTGATCGAAGAATTGGTGGATGGCGGATCGGCACAATTTGCGGGTATTTTGCCCAAAGACGTCGTCGTAGCCGTCAACGGCAAAAGCATAAAAAATGTACCCGAATTGCAGGAAGTTATCGGACGATCCAGCGTGGGCGACACTTTGAATCTTACGGTAATCAGGAAAGGTAAACGCCAGGAAATACCGGTGAAACTGAAAGCTGGCTAAATTTTTGTACTGAAATTTTTCAGCCTCATTTAATAAATTTTAACATGTGGCATGAAACAATTTCAAAAACTGAATAGTTAAGAAATTGTCTTATAAAAAGAGACTTGTTTAAAGTTGGTTTTTCGTTTTGTTTTGATGCGTCTGTCTTTTTACAAAAAGGCAGACGTTTTTTTATGCCATGAATAATTCCATCGCCACGCGGTCGGCTACCAGTTTGCCTGGCTTGCTCAACACAAAAAACCGGTCTTTTTTTTCTACCAATCCCGCTGCTATTTCTTTCTCCACTGTTTGCAAAAAATGCTTTTCAAAAGGAGCACCCATTTGCCTGATCACGTTTTCGTCGCAGCCCCAACTCGTGCGCAGCGAGGTCATCACGTACTCATTGTAGCGCTGTTCGGGCGTCAGAATTTCTTTTTCAAAACAGGTTTCATTTTCAAAAACCACCTTCATATAACGGGCATTGTTGGCAATATTCCACTGCCGGCTCTCGCCGTCGAATGAGTGCGCGGAGGGTCCGACGCCCAAATATTTTTTCCCTTTCCAATAACTCGAATTGTGGCGGGAATACCAGCCCGCTTTTGCAAAATTGGAAATTTCGTACTGCTCATAGCCGTTTTGCTCCGCAGCTTCGATCAGCCATTCAAATTGCGCGGCAGCGCGTTCGTCGTCGGGCGCTTCCATCTTGCCGGCTTTGACAAAATGAGCGAGGGCAGTTTTCGGCTCCACCGTCAGCGCATAGCAGGAAAGGTGTGGAATTTTAAAATCAAAAGCCGTTTGCAGATTTGCCCGCCAGCGCGAATCGCTCGTAGTCGGCGCTCCGTAAATCAGATCGATGGTCAGGTTTTCAAAACCCGCGTCCTGCGCATTTTGTATGCAAGCCTTTGCCTGCGCCGCATCGTGCGCGCGGTTCATAAATTTCAAATCTTCTTCAAAAAATGATTGCACGCCGATGCTGAAACGGTTGACCGGCGTGGTTTTCAGCATAGCCAATTTTGAAATATCGAGGTCGTCGGGATTGGCTTCGAGGGTGATTTCCGCATCTTTTTCTACCGCGAATAGCGCGTGGATTTTTTCAAAAATGGCATTCAGGTCTTTTTCGGACAAAAGCGAGGGCGTGCCCCCGCCAAAGTAAATGGTTTCTATTTTTTCAGCGCCGAGGTAATCTTTCCGGCGTTCCAGTTCCAGCAAAATGGCGCGCACCATTTCTTCCTTCCTGCCCAGCGCGGTAGAAAAATGAAAATTGCAATAATGACAAGCCTGTTTGCAAAAAGGAATATGAATGTAAATTCCCGCCATGTTGTTTTTATGAAAAGCGCGCCGAAGGTAGAAATTTTTGAATGTACCAAATTCACCGGCTTCCGCTTCTAAAAAATTGATAAACAAGATATTCAACTAACACTATTTTTAAACTTCATTTATATTAGGTAGTGCTTTAGAATGTATGATAAGGGAAATGCACTACCCCCAATTAATATGGTCGTTTCCATAAAACTAATTTTACTCAATGTATTGCTAAAATTCTATTTGTATGGAGTACAAAAAACAATCTATCGAAAACGCACTGCTCGCCATAGAACCTGAAAAATTCCAAGAATTGTGTGATTGTATCTTGCAGGAAGAAGTTGCCGAATATGCCCATTTTGTAAGAACAGGCAGCAAGCCGGGCAAGCGCAAGACCCAGAGAGGCACACCAGATACCGCCTTTAAATTGCTGAACAGCAAATGGCTTTTGGTAGAAACGACCACGCAGGAGAAGGAAGAAAACAAGAAGGCTTTCCTGCAAAAATTGGAGGGCGACATTCAGAAATGCCTCACGAAGTTCTCTCCCAAGAAGATTGAAAAGATACTTCTTTGCGTCAATGCTAAAATTCTTCCCACTGAATACCAATCACTCTTCACGCTGATCGAACCGTATGGTATAAAGCTCGAAATAAAGGGATTGGATGTCTGGGTGGGTTTTCTTGCTGGGAGGTATCAGCACTTGGCGTATGAGTATTTAGGGATACCACTAACAAGCGGGCAAGTGGTTTCGCTGGGGCAGTTCTTGCGGTCTTATGAAAGACCAGGCTTCCAGCCCGGACTAACCAACCAGTTTTATGGCAGGGAGAGCGAATTGTGGGAATTGAAGCAGGCGGTTTTTAATAACCCGTTTGTGGTGGTAACTGGAAAACAAGGGCTTGGCAAGTCGAAACTTTGCGTCGAGGCTATCCGGCAATTGGTGCAGGAAAATGACGGGTGGGGATGTTTCTGTGTCACCAATTACTCGTCCTCCGCTTCGGTTTTTCAGGAACTGCAAACCCTGCTTTATCCCGACCGAAACTATATAATTTTCCTTGACGATGCTAACCGCCACCAACAGCAGTTAGTTGATGCGCTTGCCTTTGCCCGACAAGAAAGGGCAGGCAAAATCCACCTGCTTTCCACAGTCAGGGATTACGCTACCAAAGACCTCCTCAACACCTTCGCCGATTACGCCCCGATTACCATTAAGGTTACGGCTTTGGATAACGAAGCCCTCCTCCAAATACTTCGAAGTCCTGATTTCAAAATCAGGAACGACGATTACCAGCGCCCCATTCTACGCTTGGCTCAAGGCAATGTCCGCATACTCGTTATGCTAGCCCAACTTGCCCTAGAAAAGCAGAACCCAAATGTGTTCAAAAATGTGGCGGAAGTTTACGACAAGCACTTCAACCGTGTTCAAAATGAATGTGAATTACTCAAACAGCCCAACACTTTGAAAGTGCTTGGCTTATTGTCCTTTTTTTACACGATTGATATGGCGCACGGCGAGAGTTTCAACGAGTTGCTACGCATTTTCAAATTGAAGGAGGAAGAATTTAGGCAGGTCATTGAGCAGCTTCATGAGCAAGAGTTCATTGATCTTTCGGAAGACCGACAGGTTGCCAAGAGCGCCGACCAGTCGCTTGCCAGCTATATGTTTTTCAGGGTCTTCATCAGGGATGGTCTATTGTCGTTTTCTGATTTGTTGGGCAATTATTTTTGGATGTACCGAAATAAAGTCAACAACTCTGTGATTTCTGCCAACAACGACTTCGACATGAAGATGGTGGAGAAAGAACTTACCCCACATATACGGCAGTTTTGGAAATCCATCGGAAACAATGAAAGCAACCTGCTCGAATTTTTCGATGCTTTTTGGTACTACCTGAAAGATGAGTGCCAGGTATTCATCGCCGACATGATTGAACGGCTCCCCGTTTCCGAAAACCCAGTTTTTGAAACCAAGGAAAAAGACAATAATCAGTTGCACGTTGAGGACAAATACATCCTGCAACTGGATGATTATCTGCGGTACAACCATTTTCAGCCCTACTTCAATAATGCTCTTGAAATGGGATTCAATTACGTTTCCCGAAAGCCCGAAAAAATGCCGGAATGGTTCAAAACTCTGACCTCCAGAATGGTTTTCACTAGAGATGACTGGGAGAATGGATTTGAGCGACACCAAGCATTTTGGAAACAGTTTACAACTCAATGTAAGGCAGACAAAAGCAACTATATAGCCACGTTGGCGGGCATCATATCGCATTACCTGCGGACTTCTTTTATGGTACACGGGAGTGGCATTTCGAGGAACGAGATTTTATTTTATGAATTTCCCCTGCCAGATACTAAAGAAATCAGGAAGCTAAGAGCTTCCGTTTGGGGGTTCTTGCAAGAACGGTTTGCCCAATACCCGACGCTTTGTTTCCAAGCATTGAAGCAGTATCCCCATTTCGAGAATCCAGTCAACAAGTGGGTGTACGAGCACGATTTGTCCTATTTGCTCAAAACTATTGAAACCTGTCTGGATGCCACAGAATTTTCCCATTGCTTCTATGTCCACGAAACTGCCCGACTATTTGGAAGGATGGGCATCAGTTCGGATGCTTTCGAGCCATTGAAGGAACGCTTTACGGGAAAGGCTTACCGCTATTTCCACATTCTGGACAGGAGCAGAATCAGGGGAAGAGAAGACTACGAGATTGACCTGCCC
>CALMIT010000243.1 GCA_937864255.1 uncultured Saprospiraceae bacterium | reverse complement strand
CCCGTTCCGCCGTTGGCTGTGCATTCGATTTTTCCGTCGGCAGTATTAAAGCACAATGGATTTTGAGCGATAAAATCAATATCAATTTTTTCGGGCGCAGGAATTTCCAACTCGACTAATTTTTCACATCCATTGCCGTCTGTGACTGTTACAACATAAAATCCTGCCTGCAATTCGTTTCTGTCAAAATCTACCGTGCCATCCTCCCACAAAATTTCATAATCTGCTACTCCGCCGGATACATTGACTTGTGCTGCCCCATCGCTGCTGTTGTAACAATTGGCGGAATCTACCTGGCTCGCGACAATTATTTCACCCGGCTGTCTTATTAAAATGGTGTCAACGATAACACAGCCATTTGCATCATTCACGCTGCACAGATAAGTACCTGATCCAAGGTTGCTGATTTCATCGTCAGTGCTGCCGTTACTCCAGCGGAAAGAAAAATTTCCTGCTCCTCCGCTCGGAGTAATGCTTGCAGAACCTGTAGTCTCACCGAAGCATCGAATATCTTCCACATTTTTCACCAATTGGATTCTGTCGTATTCATTGACGACAGTAGTGCCGGAAAAAACACAGCCTTTTCCATCAGAAACCGTGTAAGCATAATTTCCGCCCGAAAGACCGGACAAAGCGCTTCCACTATTCGGTCCGGAGCCGGGATTCCATTGAAAATTGTAAGGCGGCGTGCCGCCAAAAGGAAATAAACTGACAGAGCCGTTTGCCGCTCCGTGACAATCAACGTCCACCACCGAAAGCGTGGCAAGCAGCGCCGGCGGTTCGTTAATCTGATAAGTTTGCTGACTCGGGCAGCCGTTTGCATCGGTCAGCGTGACCTGAAAAGTTCCGGCAAAAAGATTACCGATGCTTGCTCCCGAAGCGCCGTTGGACCAGAAAAATTGATAGGGCGACGTGCCTCCCAAAGCCGTAATTTCTAATGAGCCGTCAGAATATCCGGCACAACTTGGGTCTTGCAAACGCAGCAGCTGAATTTCAATAGGATCAGGTTCGTCCACATCTACCCGGATATTTTGTTTACAGCCTAATTCGTCAGTCACCTCCACCTGGTATCTGCCTGGTAGCAGATTGCCAAATGAGCCGTTTGTATTGCTCATTCCATCCAATTCAAAAAGGAAAATATTGCCCAATCCGTTTGCCGAAATATTGACGCTGCCATCATTACCACCCGGACAGGAAACGTGGCGTACATCGTCCACAAATATTGACGGGGGTTGACAATTCAGGGAACGGCACGTAAAAAACGAAGGCTCTCCGGGACAAATACCGTTTACCCTGAAGCCCAGGGTTACTTCTTCATCCAATCCCAGATTACCGATTGTGAAATCCTGCAAATCGCCGTTAAAAATTTCCCAGTTGCCTCCATTTACCTGGATTTCGATTGAATTAGCTCCGGTTACTTGCGGCCAGCCAAAAGTTACGCTGTTAGGTGTCGCATTGATACAATCTACCTGCGGCACGGGCAATGGCTCAATAATAGACAACTCCGCATCGCCCTGCGTGCGGCATCCGTATATATCGGTAGCTGCTAAAATATATTCACCGGCGCCCAAATGGTCCACCGTTACTTCCACCACCGGACAATCCACGCAAGCCACCGCTTGTTCAGGAGTCCAGTGATAGGATAAAGAATAAGTAGGTTTAAAACTGATAGACCAATCGGTGAGTACGCCATTGTTTCCAAACTCATCGTCAATTATCAGCAGTTGCCAGCTTCCATTTGCCGGAGATGCTGCCGACCATAAATCAGTCCAATCTCCTTCGGGTTTAAAAGTGCCTGTATATGGCGCTTGTGCCGAAACATCGTCAATTCTGGTCAATGCATCGGGTGAAAAGCAGGTCCGAAAATAATTTGTCCCTCCCACTTCCCGTTCGGGGCAACTAAATAAATGTCCAAATCTTCCGGTTTGCTATGCTGAATGCTCAGGCAGATTTTATCAATCATTCCGTCGGTCAGCTCGGTCGGACGGACACCGCTGACATTTATTTGTGAAATAACCGGCGTCAATGCCGGCACGAGCGGTAAGGATTGTTCATTTGAAAAAATGAGTCCCTGTGGCGTTTGCACGCCCAAAGTTCCGTCTAAAATCACCCGTTGCCCCTCGCACACTGCGCTGTCTCTTAAATCCGGCGTCGGTAAATCATTGTCTCTGATAAAAACAATAACCGTATCGCGGTTGCACAAATCTTTTTGCACATCAATAATAACCGTCTCTATCGGCTCTGGTATTCCATCTTCCAAAGCCCGGATAACTATCGAAACAGAATCCTGTCCTCGTGGAATCGTCAAAGTACCCGGAATGGGCGCATAATCTACGCCGTTTGTTGCTGTTCCAAGTACATTATAATCTATGATGTAATCCTGGGATGCCGGTTCGGTGAGTTTGAAAGTTATCAAACCTTCCGCGCAGCCTTCCACGATAGCGCCGTCAGGACTGCTAGTGTTTGCTTCCACCAGTAATTGCGACGTACCAAAACTCTTTGCTTCCAAAAATACACCCGAATCATACCCTTCATCCGTGACGTCGGCAATGGCAATTTTAATTGTATAAACCTGACAGGGCGTCACTACAGCTTCAGCCTGAAATACCTGAGTATAACCGTCAAAAACCGGTTGCTGATTGGTATTTTGATTGTCATTAAAAAAATGAGAAAAACCCAGAGAGCCGTTGGGTGAAGTGCAATTTGCAAGATCGCCCCAGACGCCAATACCGCCGCCATTCACGTTATTAATAGTCACCGGCAAAATTGTGCCCGGTATCAGCGCGATATTTTCCGCACCGTTTTCAAAGCTGCCATTAAAACCAGGACCGCTGATGAAGAAGCCGAAAACGTCATTAAATTCACTACATACAAATTCGGGATACTCCTCGGAGGCAAATACATAACGAAAGCGGAGCGTATCATGGGTCGGAATAAAAGTGATGGTGTATTTGCTGACATTGCGAATCGGAGCGCCTTTGGCGATAGCCGTAAGATCAGGATCAGTCCTGTACATTTGATTCACATCGTTGTTATCCTGTGCGCCGTCCCTGCCGTCGCCGGTTACTTTTTTCGCAATTCCGGTGGTGAGTACCAAACCTCTTTTAAGCGCGATAGCGATTTGTCCGTGGTCAAAGTAGCCCACTGCCCCGGTGCTGCCGGAATACTGAATGTCAAGAATCTCGACACCATTGCCCAGAAAAACATCGGATATCAGATTGCTCGGCGTATAAGGAGCCAGATCGGCCCCCGTAGCTTCCATGCGCTGTCCCTGTGCAGGAACCGAACAACAGAAAGAAAGAAAGCTAAAAAAAACAAAGATTAATTTCCCTGAACATTTCCTTGTTAAATTCATCGAATGAGATTTTGAACTCGGGGGGAGTATTAAAAAATCGGTTCGAGAATTCGAAACAAACACAAACCAGCCCAAATGGGAGCAGGAGTGATACCAGTCTTGTTTCGATTGATTGCCGAAATGTTAGTTCATTACGAGACCTCTTCGCCTATTAAAGGCATGTTCATGGAGTGAGATAGAAAGTGGTTGTTCGTTTTTGAAATTTTATTGGGAAAACTGTCTTGGAGGGAAAAGTGCTACAAGTATCGGGGCATTTTTCTTACAGGTCAAGATTTTGACAAAAAAAACAAAAAAATACTGCCGGTTATCCGGCGTATTCCGGTTTTTATCTAAAAAGAACAAAGTTTACTACCTTTCAGCCCTACATTCACCCGTATTTTTCATTTTAGTATTTCATCAACAGCAGAAGAAAAAATGAGACAATTTTTTAAATTTCTTTTCGCCTCCGGTGTGGGGGTGATTTTGGATATTTTCATCGTCGGGCTGGTATTGATTGGCCTGTTTGCGATAGCCGCAAATGCCGGCAACACACCTTCGGGTCCAAAACCAAACTCGGTGCTGGAGATAAATTTTAAAAATCCGGTACCTGAATTGACAAACAACCTCGAAAGAGACCCTTTCAAACTGGACGAAGAGGATGTGGTGGGGCTTCAAGACATAATTGCCACGATAGCCCGCGCCAAAGACGATAAAAACATCAAAGGCATTTATTTAAAGATGGAGGAGTCGGGCAAAATTGCTGGACTTGCCTCAGCAAGCGCCATTCGTAAAGCCGTGGAGGATTTCAAAGAAAGCGGAAAATTTGTAATTGCCCATTCAAATTTTTACACGCAGGGCTCGTATTACATTGCCTCAGCAGCCGACGATATTTACCTGCATCCCCTCGGAATTATTGATTTCAGAGGTTACGCGGCAGTCATTCCGTTTTTTAAAGATATGCTGGATAAAATCGGCATAAAATTTCAGGCATTTTATGCCGGCGATTTTAAAAGTGCGACCGAGCCGTATCGCCGTACTGAAATGTCTGATGAAAACAGGCTGCAATTGCGGGAATTTTTGACAGAGATGTACGATTTGTACCTCCAAAAAGTAGGCGATGCCAGAGATATTTCAAAAGTGGAACTGGATAGTATTGCCGATAATTTGCTCATCAAAAATGCGGAAGCAGCGAAGTCGCTCGGCTTCGTGGATAAAGTAGCGTACCGCGACGAATTGCTGGAAGACCTCCGCGACCGGCTAGGCTTGGGAGAAAATGAAAAAATTCCCTGCATCACCCTTGAAAATTATTACGCCTTTTCAAAAGATGAAACTGACTATGCTGTAAAAGACAAAATTGCCGTCATTTATTCCGAAGGTACCATCGTGGACGGCAAGGGAGAAATGGGGCAAACAGGCGATATTGAGTACGTGAAAATAATAGAAAAACTTGCCGACGATGATAAAATCAAAGCCATCGTAATGCGCATCAACTCGCCCGGCGGTTCGGTAATGGCTTCCGAAAATATTTACCGCGCACTGGAAATTGCCAAACAGAAGGGTAAAAAAATCGTGGCTTCGATGGGCGATTACGCAGCATCCGGGGGCTATTATATTGCTTGTCCGGCAGATTCCATTTTTGCGGAAAACGAGACGCTAACGGGGAGTATCGGCGTATTTAGCCTTTTCCCTGATGTTTCTGTCCTGATGAATGATAAAATAGGCATACACCTGGACACTGTAAAAACAGGCCGCTATGCCGGCGGATTCAA